>NZ_JBNQTI010000134.1:0-25789 GCF_050325825.1 Kitasatospora sp. LaBMicrA B282 | reverse complement strand
GACCGGCGCACCGGCTCCCGCACCAGGCCGCGCAGCAGGGCCGGCACCGGGGCGGCGCCGCCCGGCGCGCGGAGCTCCAGCGGGGTCGGGACCAGCAGGGCCTGCCCGGTGCCGAGCGCCAGGTCGAACAGGCCCAGGCCGTCCGCCGCGGAGAGCGCGGCCAGCCCGGCGCCGGTGATCCGCTCCCGGTCACCGCCGGCCAGCCGGCCGCCCATGCCGCGGCCCTCCGCCCACAGGCCCCAGGCCAGCGCGGTGGCGGGGCGGCCCAGGGCGCGGCGGTGCTGGGCCAGCGCGTCCAGGAAGACGTTGCCGGCCGCGTAACTGGCCTGGCCCGGGGCGCCGAAGATGCCGGAGGCCGAGGAGAAGAGCACGAACGCGGCGAGGTCCAGGTCCGCGGTCAGCTCGTGCAGGTGCAAGGCGGCGTCGGCCTTGGGGCGCAGCACGGCGTCGAGCCGCTCGGCGGTGAGCGAGCCGATCACCCCGTCGTCCAGGACCCCGGCGGCGTGCACCACGGCGGTCAGCGGCCGGTCGGCCGGGATGGCCGCGAGCAGCTCGGCGAGGGCGGCCCGGTCGGCCACGTCGCAGGCCGCCACCCGGGCCTCGGCGCCGAGCTCCGCCAGCTCCGCGACCAGCTCGGCGGCCCCTTCGGCGGCGGGCCCGCGGCGGCTGGTCAGCAGCAGTCGGCGCACGCCGCGTTCGGTGACCAGGTGCCGGGCCAGCAGGGCGCCGAGGCCCCCGGTGCCACCGGTGATCAGCACCGTGCCCTCGGGTCGCCAGGGCGCGGGGGCGCCGGGGCCCTCGGCCGCGGGCTCCCCGGTCGCCCGGGCCAGGCGCGGGGCCAGCACCCGGCCGGCGCGCACCGCCAGCTGCGGTTCGTCCAGGGTGAGGGCGTCCGGCAACAGGGCCGCCGAGGCCGGCTCGCCGTCCAGGTCGACCAGCCGGAAGCAGTCCGGGTTCTCGGCCTGGGCCGACCTGACCAGGCCCCAGAGCGCCGCCTGGCCGAGCCCGGTCACCGCCTCGCCGGGGAGCGCCGCCAGCGCGCCGTGCGTGACGAAGACCAGCTGCGCGGCCCGGGTGCGGGGGTCGGCCAGCCAGGCCTGGAGCAGCTCGAGGGCGTGCTGGGCGGTGCCGTGCAGCTCGGCGACGAACCGGTCGGCGACGGGCTGATCGGCGCGGGGCTCGCCGGTGCTGGGCTGCTCGGTGGGGTGGCAGTGCACCAGGACGGTCGCCGGCAGCGGGTCGAGGGCGCGCAGCGCCGCGACCGAGTCCACCGGGACCGGCTCCGGGGCGGGCGCCCCGGGCAGTGGCTGGGCCACCCAGTCGACCTGGAACAGCGCGTCGCGCCGCGGCCCGCCGGACTGCCCGGCCACCGGGCGCAGCGCCAGCTCCGCGATGGTGGCGACCGGTGCGCCCGCCGGGTCGGCGAGGTCCAGCGCGACGGCGTCGGGGCCGGCCGGCGCGAGCCGCACCCGCAGCGCGGCCGCGCCGCTCGCGTGCAACGTGACGCCGGACCAGGAGAACGGCAGGCTGGGTCGGTTGTCGGTGACGAACGCGCCCAGGCCCACCGCGTGCAGCGCCGCGTCCAGCAGGGCCGGGTGCAGGGCGAAGCGGCCGGCCTCGCGCTCCTGCGGCAGCGTCACCTCGGCGAACAGCTCGGTGCCGCGCCGCCACACCGCGCGCAGGCCCTGGAAGGCCGGGCCGTAGCCGAAGCCGGCCGCGGCCAGGTGCGGGTAGAGCCCGTCGACCGGCACCGGTTCGGCGTCCGCCGGCGGCCACTGCGGCGCGGCCCAGTCGGCGGGCGCCGGGCGGGTGGCACCGCTGCTCAGCCGGCCGGTGGCGTGCCGGGTCCACGGCTCCTCGCCGCGGCGGGAGTGGAAGCCGATCGGGCGGGTCCCGTCCTCCTCCGGCCGGCCGACGCTCACCTGGAGCTGGACGGCCTGCTGCGCGGGCAGCACCAGCGGGGCCTCGATGGTGAGTTCGTCGACGCGGTCGCAGCCGACCTGGTCGCCGGCGCGCACCGCGAGCTCCAGGTAGGCGGTGCCGGGCACGAAGACGGCGCCACCGATCGCGTGGTCGGCGAGCCAGGGGTGGGTGGGCAGCGAGAGGCGGCCGGTGAAGAGGATCTGGTCGTCGTCGGCCAGCACCACCATCGCGCCGAGCAGCGGGTGCGCCACCGGCAGCAGGCCGGCCGCGCCCACGTCGCCCACCCGGTCCAGGGCCGGCCAGTAGCGGTCCCGCCGGAACGGGTAGGTGGGCAGGTCGACCCGGTGGCCGGTGAAGACCGCGGGCCAGTCGGGCTGCACGCCCTGCACGAAGAGCTCGCCGAGGGCCGTCAGCGCTGCGTCGGCGTCCGCGCGGTCGCGGCGGAGCAGCGGCACCGCGGTGCCCTGGTCGGCGAGGGCGGTGAGGACGGCGTCGGGGCCGAGTTCGAGGAAGCGGGTCACGCCTTCGCGGTCCAGGGTCTGCAGGCCCTGGTGGAAGAGGACGGCCTGGCGGACGTGGCGGACCCAGTAGTCGGGCTGCGTCGCCTCGGTGGCGAGCTCGCCGGTGACATCGGAGACCAGCGGGATGGTGGGCTGGTGGAAGGTCAGGTCGGCGACGATCGTGCGGAACTCCGCCAGCATCGGGTCCATCAGCGGGGAGTGAAAGGCATGACTGACCGTCAGACGCTTGGTGCGGTGCCCGGCGGCGCGGGCTGCTGTGGCGATCTCCTCGATCGCGGACTCGACACCGGACAACACCACCGAACGCGGCCCGTTCACCGCCGCCAGACCCACCGCGCCACGGTGGCCGGCGAGCAGGTCCTCCGCCTCCGCGGGCGTGGCGGAGACCGCCAGCATCGCCCCGCCGGCCGGCAATGCCTGCATCAGCCGACCGCGCGCCGCCACCAACCGGGCCGCATCGGCGAGCGAGAACACCCCCGCGACATGGGCGGCCGCGACCTCGCCGATCGAGTGACCCAGCAACAGATCGGGGCGCACACCCCAGGACTCCAACAGCCGGAACTGCGCCACCTCCAGAGCGAAGAGCCCGGCCTGCGCCCACACCGTCCGATCCAGCCAGGCCGCGTCCGTACCGAACACCACCGCGCGCACCGAACCGTCCAGGTACGCGTCCAGTTCTGCGCACACCTCGTCGAAGGCCGCCGCGAACACCGGAAACGCCTCGTACAACCCGCGCCCCATGCCCAGGCGCTGCGAACCCTGACCGGTGAAGAGGAACGCCAGCTTCCCGTCAGTGACATGACTTGCCGTCAAATCATCGAGCCTGGTGATGAGTTCGGCACAGTCAGCCGCCATCACGGCAGCGCGGTGGTCCAAGCGCGGGGCCAGGGTGAGCGAGTGGGCCACATCGACCAGCGGCAGCTCGGGATGGGCCACCAGGTGCTCACGCAGCTGCGCCGCGCGAGCCCGCAGCGCCTCGGGCGTCTTCGCCGAGAGCAGCACCGGCAGCACCGGGAGGGTCGAACCGGCAGCGGCCGGCGGGGCCTCGAGGGCCGGGGCCTCCTCCAGGATCACATGCGCATTGGTCCCGCTGACGCCGAAGGCGGAGACGCCGGCCCGGCGCGGGGCGTCGGTGGCGGGCCACAGCCGGGCCTCGGTCAACAGCCGGACCGCGCCGGAGGTCCAGTCCACGTGCGGGGTCGGCTCGTCCACGTGCAGGGTCCTGGGCAGCAGACCGTGGCGCAGGGCCAGCACCATCTTGATCACCCCGGCCACCCCCGCGGCGGCCTGGGTGTGCCCAAGGTTCGACTTGATCGAGCCCAGCCAGAGCGGCTGTCGACCATCGGCCCGGGCCCGGCCGTAGGTGGCGAGCAGCGCCTGGGCCTCGATCGGGTCGCCGAGGGTGGTGCCGGTGCCGTGCGCCTCGACGGCGTCGACCAGGTCGGCGGTCAGCCGGGCGTTGGCCAGCGCGGCCCGGATCACCCGCTGCTGGGCGGGGCCGTTGGGCGCGGTCAGCCCGTTACTGGCACCGTCCTGGTTGACCGCCGAGCCGCGGATCACCGCGAGCACCTGGTGCCCGTTGCGCCGCGCGTCGCTGAGGCGCTCCAGCAGCAGCACACCCGCACCCTCGCCCCAGCCGGTGCCGTCCGCCGCAGCCGCGAACGGCTTGCACCGCCCGTCGGCGGCCAGTCCGCGCTGCCGGCTGAACTCCACGAACACCCGCGGGGTCGCCATCACGGTGACCCCGCCGGCCAGCGCCAGGCTGCACTCCCCGCGGCGCAGCGCCTCCGCGGCCAGGTGCAGCGAGACCAGCGAGGCCGAGCAGGCGGTGTCGACCGTCACCGCCGGGCCCTCCAGGCCGAGCACGTAGGAGAGCCGCCCGGAGAGCACGCTCGCCGCGTTACCGGTGCCGACGTAGCCCTCCAGGCCGTCCTCCAGCGCCGCACCGCCGAACAGCGAGCCGTAGTCCTGGCCGTTGGTGCCGACGAAGACGCCGGTGCGGCTCTCCCGCAGGGCCGCCGGGTCCAGGCCGGCCCGCTCGAAAGTCTCCCAGGCGACCTCCAGCAGCACCCGCTGCTGCGGGTCCATCGCGCGCGCCTCGCGCGGGCTGATGCCGAAGAAGTCCGGGTCGAACTCGGCCGCGCCGTCCAGGAACCCGCCCTCGCGGACGTAGGAGGTGCCGGCCCGGTCCGGGTCCGGGTGGTAGAGCGCGGCGAGGTCCCAGCCACGGTCCTCGGGGAAGGGGGCGAGCGCGTCGGTCCCCCCGGCCAGCAGTTCCCAGAGCTGCTCGGTCGACCGGACGCCGCCAGGGAAGCGGCAGCCCATGGCGATGACGGCGATCGGCTCGTGCCCGCGGTCCTCGGCGTCGCGCAGGCGCCGGTTGGCCTCGTCCAGGTCGGCCGTGACCCGCTTGAGGTACTGGAGTAGCTTCTGTTCGTTGCTCATGTCAGCGGGCCCCGTACTTGTCGTCGATGTAGGCGAAGAGGTCGTCGGCGGTGTCCAGTTCGGGACCGGCCGCGGGCTCTTCGAAGTCGGTGGTGGGGCGGAGGGCCGCCAGCAGCGCGTCCAACCGGCCCGCCACCTCCAGCCGGAGGTCCTCGGCCAGCGGACCCGCCAGGCCGCGCTCCAGCCGGTCGAGGTCGGCCAGCAGCCCGCCGGCTGCGCTGCCGCCGAGTTCGGCGTCCAGGAAAACGGCCAGCGCCTGCGGGGTGGGATGGTCGAAGACGACGGTCGCGGGCAGCGCCAGGCCGGTGGCGGCGCCCAGCACGTTGCGCAGGTCGACCGCCATCAGCGAGTCGAAGCCGAGCTCGCGGAACGGCCGGTCGGCCGCCACCCGCTCGGTGCCGTCGTGGCCCAGCACCGCGGCCGCCCGGCCGCGGACCAGGTCCAGGAGTGCCGGCAGCCGCTCCGCCGCCGGCAGGTCCGCCGGGCGCAGCGGCGCAGCCGGCGGCTCGGCGCCGCGTGCGACCACCTCGGGCAGCGCCGCGAGCAGGCGGCTACGCCGGACGGCCGTGAAGGCCGGGGCGAACCGGTCCCAGTCGACGTCCGCGACGGTCAGGCAGGCGTCCCCGTACTCCACGGCCTGCCAGAGCCCGTCCAGTGCGCGCTCCGGACTCATGGCACGGATCCCGTGCCGGCTCAGCCGCTCGCCGACCGCGGCGCCCTCGCCGGCCATGCCGCCACCGGCCCAGGCGCCCCAGGCGATCGCGGTCGCCGGCCGGCCGTCGGCCCGGCACTGCTCGGCGAAGGCGTCCAGGAAGGCGTTGGCGGCGGCGTAGTTGGCCTGCCCCGAGCCGCCGATCGCGCCGGAGAAGGAGGAGTAGAGGACGAAGGCCGCCAGGTCCCGGTCCCGGGTCAGCTCGTGCAGCGCACGGGCGGCCTCGACCTTCGGGCGCAGCACGGCCGCGAACCGCTCGGGGGTCAGCGCGTCGAGCACCCCGTCGTCGAGCACGCCCGCGGTGTGCACCACGGCGGTCAGCGGGAGGTCGGCCGGGACGGTGGCGAGCAGCGCCGCCAGCTGCGCCCGGTCGGCGACGTCGCAGGCGGCCACGGTGACCCGGGTGCCCTTGGCCGCCAGCTCCGCGACCAGCTCGGCCGCGCCGGGCGCGGCGGCACCGCGGCGGCTGGTCAGCAGCAGGTGGTCGGCGCCGCGGTCGGCCAGCCGACGGGCCAGGTGCCCGCCGAGCGCGCCGGTCCCGCCGGTGACCAGCACCGTGCCGGACGGCCGCCAGGGCCGGACCGGGGCGCTGGGGCGTTCGGCGTGGACCAGGCGGCGGGCGTGCAGGCCGTCGGGGCGCAGCGCCAGTTGGTCCTCACCGGCGGCGTCGGCCAGCAGCGTGCAGAGTCGGGCCGCCACCGCGGGTTCCCAGTCGGGCGGCAGGTCGACCAGGCCGCCCCAGCGGGCCGGGCTCTCCAGTGCGGCCGCCCGGCCCAGGCCCCAGACCTGCGCCTGCGCCGGGTCGGCGAGCCGTTCGTCGCCGACCGCCACGGCCCCGCGGGTGGCACACCACAGCGGTGCCTCGACGCCCGCGTCGCCCAGCGCCTGGTGCAACAGCAGCAGGTCGGTCACGCCGGAGCTGCCAGCCGGTGCGGGCAGTCGCAGCACGCCGGACAACGAGCGGGCCTCGCCCAGCAGTTCGGCGAGGGCGGCGGCCAGCTCCGCCCGGGTCCGGTGCCGGCCGGTCAGGTCGGTGGCGAGCACCTCGGCGCCGTGCTCGCGCAGCGCGGCGCCGACCGCGGCGTACTCGGGGCCGAGCACCAGCCAGCGGCCCGCCAGGGGTGTCGGCTGCCGCTCGGCGACCGGCTGCCAGACCGCGCGGTACTGGAGGTCGGCCACGCCGCTCGCCGCGGGCTGCGGGGTGGTGGGTGCGGCCGGGCGGGGCCAGTAGCGCTCGCGCTGGAAGGGGTAGGTGGGCAGCTCGACCCGGCGGGCGGTGAAGACCGCGGGCCAGTCGGGTTCGATGCCGCGCACGAAGAGCTCGCCGAGGGCGGCGACGACGGTGTCCGGTTCGCTGCGGTCGCGGCGGAGCAGCGGCACCGCGGTGCCCTGGTCGGCGAGGGCGGTGAGGACGGCGTCGGGGCCGAGTTCGAGGAGGTGGGTGGCGCCTTCGCGGGCGAGTGTCCGCAGACCGTGGTGGAAGAGGACGGCCTGGCGGATGTGGCGGACCCAGTAGTCGGGCGAGGTCAGGTCGGTGGCGAGCTCACCGGTGAGGTTGGAGACGAGCGGGATGGTGGGCTGGTGGAAGGTCAGGTCGCTGACGATCGTGCGGAACTCCGCCAGCATCGGGTCCATCAGCGGGGAGTGGAAGGCGTGACTGACCGTCAGACGCTTGGTGCGATGCCCGGCAGCACGGGCGGCCGCAGCGATCTCCTCGATCGCGGACTCGACACCGGACAACACCACCGAACGCGTCCCGTTCACCGCCGCCAGACCCACCGCGCCACGGTGGTCCGCGAGCCAGGCCTCGGCTTCCGCGGAGGTGGCGGAGACCGCCAACATCGCCCCACCGGCCGGCAGCGCCTGCATCAGCCGACCGCGGGCGGCCACCAGCCGGGCCGCATCGGCGAGGGAGAAGACCCCGGCGACATGGGCGGCCGCGACCTCGCCGATCGAATGACCCAGCAGCAGATCGGGACGCACACCCCAGGACTCCAACAACCGGAGCTGCGCCACCTCCAACGCGAAGAGCCCCGCCTGCGCCCACACCGTCCGATCCAGCAACGCCGCATCCGTACCGAACACCACCGCGCGCACCGAACCGTCCAGGTACGCGTCCAGGGCTGCGCACACCTCGTCGAAGGCCGCCGCGAACACCGAGAACGCCTCATACAACCCGCGCCCCATGCCCAGGCGCTGCGAACCCTGACCGGTGAACAGGAACGCCATCTTCCCGTCAGTGACATGACTTACCGTCAAATCATCGAGCTTGGTGATGAGTTCGGCAATGTCGGCCGCGATCACGGCGGCACGCTGGTCCAAGCGCGGGGCCAGGACCAGCGAGTGAGCCACGTCGGCCAACGGGAGCTCCGGGTGGGCCACCAGGTACTCGCGCAGCTGCGCCGCGCGAGCCCGCAGCGCCTCGGGCGTCTTCGCCGAGAGCAGCACCGGCAGGGTCGGGCCGGCGACGACCGGTGCGGCCTCGGCTGCGGGGGCCTCCTCGAGGATCACGTGCGCATTGGTCCCGCTGATCCCGAAGGAGGAGACCCCGGCCCGGCGCGGCCGGTCGCCCTGCGGCCAGGCGGTGTTCTCGGTGAGGATCCGGACGGTGCCCGCCGACCAGTCGACCTGCGGGGTCGGCTCGTCCACGTGCAGGGTCCTGGGCAGCAGACCGTGGCGCAGGGCCAGCACCATCTTGATCACACCCGCCACGCCGGCCGCCGCCTGGGTGTGCCCGAGGTTCGACTTGATCGAGCCCAACCGGAGCGGGCGGTCGGCCGGGCGGTTACGGCCGTAGCCGGCGATCAGGGCCTGCGCCTCGATCGGGTCGCCCAGCGCGGTGCCGGTGCCGTGCGCCTCCACCGCGTCGATCTCGTCGGGCGTCAGCTCGGCGTCGGCCAGCGCCTGTTCGATGACCCGCTGCTGGGCCGGTCCGCTCGGTGCGGTGAGGCCGTTCGAGGCGCCGTCCTGGTTCACCGCCGACCCGCGGACCACGGCGAGCACCTGGCGGCCGTTGCGCCGCGCGTCGCTGAGGCGCTCCAGCAGCAGCACGCCCGCGCCCTCGCCCCAGCCGGTGCCGTCCGCCGCAGCCGCGAAGGCCTTGCACCGCCCGTCGCGAGCCAGTCCGCCCTGCCGGCTGAACTCGGTGAACAGGGTGGGCGTGGACATCACGGTCGCGCCGGCGACCAGCGCCGTCGAGCACTCGCCGCGGCGCAGTGCCCGGGCGGCCAGGTGCAGCGCGACCAGGGAGGAGGAGCAGGCGGTGTCCACGGTCACCGCCGGGCCCTCCAGGCCGAAGACGTAGGAGAGCCGCCCGGAGAGCACGCTCGCCGCGTTGCCGGTCATCACGTGTCCGGCGAGGTCGTCCGCCGAGCCGATCGCCACCGGCGCGTAGTCCTGGCCGTTGGTGCCCACGAAGACGCCGGTCCGGCTGCCGCGCAGGGTGCCCGGGTCGATACCGGCCCGCTCGAACGCCTCCCAGGAGGTCTCCAGCAGCAGCCGTTGCTGCGGGTCCATCGCCAGTGCCTCGCGCGGCGCGATCCCGAAGAACTCCGCGTCGAACTCCGCTGCCCCGGCCAGGAACCCCGCCTCGCGGGCGTGCGAGCCGCCCTCGCCGAGCAGCGCCGCCAGGTCCCAGCCGCGGTCGGTGGGGAAGCCGGTCAGCGCGTCGCCGCCCTCGACCAGCAGCCGCCAGAGCCGCTCGGGGCTGTCGGCGCCGCCGGGGAAGCGGCAGCCCAGGCCGATCACGGCGAGCGGCTCGTGGTCGTGGCGCTCGCTGTCCCGCAGGCGCTCCTGGGTCTGCTCGAGCTCGGTCGAGACCCGCTTGAGGAAGTATCGGAGCCTGTCTTCGGTGGACTCGGGCTTGGACACGGGCTGGCTCTCCGTCGGGGTCCGGACTGCGGGTCGGGGGTGGGGCGTCGGCACCGGGCCGGCGGTCGGGCTGCCGGCCGGGCTGGTGGCCCGGCTGGTGATCCGGCTGGTGATCCGGCTGGTGACCGGGCTCATGAGATGCCGAACTTCTCGCCGATCAGGTCGAAGAGCCGGTCGTCGTCGGCGGTGGCGAACGGCGCCTCCTCGGCCTCGACCGCCGGCGACTCGGCGGCCGTCCGCCACTGGGCGACAAGCGACTGCATACGGAGCATGACCCGAGTGTGGTCAGGAACGCCTGAGCCCAGCTTGATCAGCGTTTGCTCCAGCCGGTCCAGCTCCGCGTCCGCGTTCGCCGCCCCGCCGGGCTCCGCCGCCCCGAGTGCCGCCCCGAGTTCGGCCGCCAGGTGTGCGGCGAGGGCCAGCGGGGTGGGATGGTCGAAGACCAGGGTGGCGGGCAGCGCCAGGCCGGTGGCGGCGCCCAGGCGGTTGCGCAGCTCCACCGCGGTCAGCGAGTCGAAGCCCGCCTCCCGGAACGCCCGGCCAGTGACCACCTCCTCCGGCGAGCCGTGCCCGAGCACCGCCGCGACCTGCCCGCGGACCACCGTGAGCAGCGCCTCCTCGCGGGCCGGGCCGGCCAGACCGTGCAGGCTCCGGCGGAGCGCACCCTCGGCCGGCGGGTCCCCGGCGGCCGGCCCGGTGAGCGCATGCAGCTCGGCCAGCTCGGCGAGCAGCGGGCTGGGCCGGCCGGTGACGAAGGTCGGACCGAACCGCGCCCAGTCGACGGCGGCGACCACCAGGTGGGTCTCGTCCCGCAGCAGTGCCTGTTCCAGCGCGGCCATCGCCGGCTCGGGCGCCATCGGCAGCATGCCGCCGCGGCGCAGCCGCTCGGCGACCACCGCGGTCTCGGTGGCCAGGCCGGAGCCGCCCCAGGAGCCCCAGGCGATCGAGGTGGCGGGCCGGCCCTCGGCGCGGCGGCGCTCGGCCAGCGCGTCCAGGTGGGCGTTGGCCGCCGCGTAGTTGCCCTGCCCCGCGCCGCCGACCGCACCGGCGAAGGAGGAGAAGAGCACGAAGGCGGACAGCTCCAGCCCCCGGGTCAGCTCGTCCAGGTGGTCCGCGGCCCCGGCCTTCGGGCGCAGCACCCGGGCCAGCTTCTCCTCGGTGAGGGAGTCCAGCACCCCGTCGTCGAGCACCCCGGCGGCGTGGAACACCGCGCCGACCGGATGCTCGGCCAGCAGCGCGGCCACGGCCGCGCGGTCGCCCACGTCGCAGGCGACGACCGTGGCCCGCACACCGGAGGCCGCCAGCTCGGCCACCAGCTCGGGCGCGCCCGGTGCGGCGAGGCCGCGCCGGCTGGTCAGCACCAGCCGCTCAGCCCCGCGCGCGGCCAGCCACCGCGCCACCCTCGCGCCCAACGCGCCCGTGCCACCGGTGACCAGGACCGAGGCCGGCGCCTGCCAGGGTGTGGCGGTCGGGCCGCTGCCGGGCGCCCGGACCAGGCGCCGCCCGAAGGCCCCGCCCTGCCGCAGCGCCACCTGGTCCTCGCCCGTGCCGCCGGCCAGGATCCGCACCAACCACTCCCCCAGCGCACCCTCGACGGGCGCGTCCGGCGGCAGGTCCACCAGGCCGCCCCACCCCTGCCCGCGCTCCAACGCCGCCACCCGACCCAACCCCCACACCTGCGCCACCTCCGGCACCGGTGCACCGTCCCCCGCCGCCACCGACACCCCGCCCCGCGTCACGCACCACAGCGGCGCCCCCACCCCGGCCGCGCCCAACGCCTGCACCAGCCGCAACACCCCACCCACCGAGCCGGAGCACGCCACCACACCGCTCAACCCGCCGTCCTGCGGCGACACCGCACCCGACCACTCGACCACCTCGGCGCCGCCCGCCAGCAACGCCCCCACCACATCCGCGCACCCCGACCCCGACGCCGGGTCCGGTACCACCAACCACCGTCCCGACAACCGCGCCGGGCCGGGGTCGCGCAGCGCGGTCCAGCCGATCCGGTACCGCCAGGAGTCCAGCTCGGCCTGCTCCCGGCGGGTCCGGCGCCAGCCGGCGAGCAGCGGCAGCGCACGCGCCAGGCCGTCCAGCTGCTGCTCCGCCGCACCGATCCCGGCGGCGAGGGCCGGCAGGTCGGCGCGTTCGACGGCGTCCCAGAAGGCGGCCTCCGCCGGATCGCGGTCGGCCCGCGCCGGCCCGCCCGGGCGCGGCCAGTAGCGGCTGCGCTGGAAGGGGTAGGTGGGCAGTTCGGTGCGGCGGGCGCCGCCCCAGATCGGGGTGAAGTCGACCGGCACGCCCCGCACGTGCGCCTCGGCGAGCGAGCGGAGCAGGCGGTGCGGGCCGCCGTCGCCGCGGCGCAGCGTCCCGGTGCCGCCCGCGGGCAGTGACTGGAGGAGCACGGGGTGCGGGCTGACCTCGATGAACACGCAGCCCTGCCGGGCCAGTTCGGCCGCCACCTCGGCGAACCGCACGGTCCGCCGCAGGTTGCGGTACCAGTAGCCGGCGTCGAGCTGCGCGGTGTCCAGCGGCCCGCCGGTCACCGTGGAGTGGAACGGCAGCTGCGCCGACCGCGGCACGATCGGGGCCAGCACGTCGAGGAGTTCGGCCTCCAGGTGCTCGACGTGCGCGGAGTGCGAGGCGTAGTCCACCGGCACCCGGCGGGCCCGTACCTCCTCGGCCGCGCAGACGGCGAGCAGTTCGTCCAGCGCCGCGTCGTCGCCGGACGCCACCAGCGCGTCCGGCCCGTTGACCGCGGCGACCTCCAGCCGGCCGGGCCAGCCGGCCGTCACCCGCTCGGCCGGCAGCGCGGTCGAGACCATGCCGCCGCGCCCGGCGATCGCGGTGATCGCCTTGCTGCGCAGGGCCACCACCAGGGCGCCGTCCGCCAGCGAGAGCGCACCCGCCACCACCGCGGCCGCGATCTCCCCCTGGCTGTGCCCGACCACCGCCGCCGGCACGACCCCGTACGAGCGCCACACCTCGGCCAGCGAGACCATCACGGCCCAGAGCGCCGGCTGCACCACGTCCACCCGCTCCAGCGCGACCGGATCGCCCAGCGCCTCGAGGAGCGACCAGTCGGTGAACGGCGCCAGGGCCGCCGCGCACTCGGTCATCCGCTGCCGGAAGACCGGGGAGGCGTCCAGCAGTTCGGCGGCCATGCCGACCCACTGGGCGCCCTGCCCGGGGAAGACGAAGACCGGCCGCGCGGTGCCCGGGGCACTGCCCTCGACCAGCTGCGCGGCCGGCTCACCGGCGGCCAGCGCCGACAGGGCCGCGAGCACGCTGCCCCGGCCGGCGGCGACCAGCACGGCGCGCTGCTCGAAGCGGGCGCGGCCGGTGGCGAGCGAGAAGGCGACGTCGGCCGGCGCCGGCGCGGGCTCGGCGGTCAGGAACGCGGCCAGCGCGCGGGCCTGGGCCCGCAGGCCATCGGCGGACTTGGCCGAGAGCACCCACGGCAGCACCGCGTCCGCGGCCGGCTCGGCGGCCGGCTCCGACTCCGACTCCGACTCCGACAGCGGCTCGGGCTCCGGTTCCTCCAGGATGACGTGTGCGTTGGTCCCGCTCATGCCGAAGGAGGAGACGCCGGCCCGGCGCGGCTCGCCGTGCGACTCCCACGGCCGGGCTTCGGTCAGCAGCGCCACCGCGCCCGTCGACCAGTCCACCTGCGGGGTCGGCGCGTCCACGTGCAGCGTCCGCGGCAGCAGCCGGTGCTGCAGGGCGAGCACCATCTTGAGCACGCCGGCCACCCCGGCGGCGGCCTGGGTGTGCCCGATGTTGGACTTGATCGAGCCCAGCCAGAGCGGCCGGTCGGCCGGCCGGTCCCGGCCGTAGGTGGCGAGCAGCGCCTGGGCCTCGATCGGGTCGCCCAGGGTGGTCCCGGTGCCGTGCGCCTCCACCACGTCGACCTGTCCGGGCGTCAGTCGGGCGTCGGCCAGCGCCTGGCCGAGCACCCGCTGCTGGGACGGGCCGTTCGGCGCGGTCAGGCCGTTGCTGGCGCCGTCCTGGTTCACCGCCGAGCCGCGGATCAGCGCGAGCACCCGGTGCCCGTGGCGGCGGGCGTCGCTCAGCCGCTCCAGCAGCAGGAGGCCGACCCCCTCGCCCCAGCCGGTGCCGTCCGCCGCCGCGGCGAACGGCTTGCACCGGCCGTCGGCGGCCAGCCCGCGCTGCCGGGAGAACTCGGTGAAGGTGGTCGGCGTGGACATCACCGTCACCCCGCCGGCCAGGGCCAGCGAGCACTCGTCCTGCCGCAGCGCCTGCGCGGCCAGGTGCAGTGCGACCAGCGAGGAGGAGCAGGCGGTGTCCACGGTCACCGCCGGGCCCTCGAAGCCGAAGGTGTAGGCGAGGCGGCCGGAGAGCACGCTGCCGGCGTTGCCGGTGGCCAGGTAACCGTCGACCTCCTCCGGCCCGCCGACCAGCACGGTGCCGTAGTCGCCGCCGTTGGAGCCGACGAAGACGCCGGTGCGGCTGCCGCGCAGCGCCAGCGGGTCCAGCCCGGCCCGCTCGATCGCCTCCCAGCCGGTCTCCAGCAGCAGCCGCTGCTGCGGGTCCATCGCCAGCGCCTCCCGCGGCGAGATCCCGAAGAAGCCGGCATCGAACTCGGCCGCATCGGGCAGGAAGCCGCCCTCCCGGACGTAGGAGGAGCCCGGTGCGTCCGGGTCGGGGTCGTAGAGCGCCGCCAGGTCCCACCCGCGGTCGGTCGGGAACGGCGTGACGGCGTCCCGCCCGTCCGCCAGCAGCTGCCAGAGACGCTGGGGCGTGTCGGCGCCCCCGGGGAAGCGGCAGCCCATCGCCACGATGGCGATCGGCTCGCGGGCGGCGTCGGTGAGGCGGCGGTGCTGCTCGCGCAGTCGCTCGGTCTCCTTGACCGAGGCGCGCAGTGCTTCCAGCAGCTTGTCGTTCGATGCAACCATCGTCCCAGTCCCCGTTCCTTCGCTCAGGATCCGTTGTCGCCCATGGCCAGCCGGATCAGCGCGTCGGCGTCCAGCTCGTCGATGTCGGCCGGCGCCTCCGCGGCGGGTGCCGGCGCCTCCTCCTCGCTCCCGGCCAGCCGCAGCAGCAGGTCGACCAGGCCGGCCTCGCGCAGCCGGGCCAGCGGCAGCTCGGCCAGGGCGCGCCGGATCCGCAGCTCCTGCGGGTCCGGCGCGCCGAGCCCGCCGGTGAGTTCGGCCAGCAGGTGGTCCGCCAGCGCGGCCGGTGCCGGATGGTCGAAGACCAGCGTCGAGGGCAGCGCCAGACCGGTGGCGGTGCCCAGCCGGTTGCGCAGCTCGACTGCGCTCAGCGAGTCGAAGCCCAGCTCCTTGAAGGCCCGTTCGGCGTCGATCCGCTCGGGCGCGGCGTGCCCGAGCACGCCGGCGACGTGCGTGCGCACCAGCTCCAGCACGGCGGCCGACCGCTCCGCCGCCGCGAGCGGTGCCAGCCGTTCGGCGAGGCCCGCGGCCCCGGACCCGGCGGGCTGCGGCAGGCTCGAGGTGGCCTCGGGGAGCGCGGCCAGCAGCGGGCTCGGGCGCGCCGCGGTGAAGCCGGGCGCGAACCGGGACCAGTCGATGTCCGCCACCGTGGTGGTCGCGGTGCCGGCGGTCAGCGCGCGGTCGAGCGCGGCGAACGCGGTCTCCGTAGGCAGCGGTGTCATCCCGGCCAGCCGCATCCGGTCCAGCACCGCGGTGTCCCCCGCCATGCCGCCCGCGGCCCACGGGCCCCAGGCGATCGAGGTGGCGGGCCGGCCTTCGGCGCGGCGGCGCTCGGCCAGCGCGTCCAGGTGGGCGTTGGCCGCCGCGTAGTTGCCCTGCCCAGCACCGCCGAGGGTGGCGGCGATGGAGGAGAAGAGCACGAAGGCGGACAGGTCCAGACCCCGGGTCAGCTCGTCCAGGTGGTCCGCGGCCTCGGCCTTCGGGCCCAGCACCCGGGCCAGTTGCTCGTCGGTGAGGGTGTCGAGCACCCCGTCCTCGATCACCCCGGCGGCGTGGAAGACCGCGTGGACCGGATGCTCGGCCAGCAGCGCGGCGACTGCTTCGCGGTCGGTGACGTCACAGGCGACGACCGTGGCCCGGACGCCGGCGGCAGCCAGTTCGGCCACCAGCTCGGGCGCGCCCGGTGCGGCGAGGCCACGGCGGCCGGTCAGCACCAGCCGCTCCGCCCCGCGCTCGGCGAGCCAGTGCGCCAGCCGGGTGCCCAGAGCGCCCGTGCCGCCCGTGATGAGGACCGACTCCGGCGCCTGCCAGGCGTCGGCGGGGGGAACGCCGGGAGTGGCGCGCCGCAGCCGGCGGCCGTAGGCGCCGTCCGCGCGCAGCGCCACCTGGTCCTCGCCGGCGCTGCCGGCCAGCACCCGGACCAGTGCCTCGCCCAGCGGACGGTCGAGCGCGCCCACCGGCAGGTCCACCAGGCCGCCCCAGCCCTGCGAGCGCTCCAACGCCACCACCCGGCCGAGCCCCCAGACCTGCGCTGAACGCGGCACGGGAGCCTCGTCGCCCACCGATGCCCCACGCCGTGTCAGACACCACAACGGCGCCCGCACTCCCGCCGCACCCAGCGCGCGCAGCAGCTCCACCACCTCGCCCGCGGAGCCCGGGCACGCCACCACACCGCTCAACTCCCCGCCGTCCACCAGCGAACCCACCACCGCCACCAAGGCCCCGCCCGTGCACTCGACCACCTCGGCACCGCCCGCCGCCAAGGCATCCACCACGTCTGCGCACCCCGAGTCCGAGTGCACCAGCCAGCGCCCCGACAGCCGCACCGCGAAAGGGAGTTCGAGCTGCTGCCAACCCACCTGGTAGACCAGCTCGTCGAGCCTCGAGCCACCGGTGGCGCCGCCCAACCAGGCGGGCAGCTGGGCCTGGGCGGCCGGGGTCGGCCAGTACCGTTCCCGCTGGAAGGCGTAGGTCGGCAGCTCGACCCGCGGCCCGTCGGCCGGGCCGAGCAGGGCGGCCAGGTCGACCCGGACGCCGGCCGCGTGCAGTCGGCCGACGGCCTCGACCAGGCTCCGCGGCTCGTCGCGGTCGCGGCGCAGCAGGGTGGTGGCGTGGGCGTCCGGCACGGAGTCCGGGACGAGGGCGGTCAGCACGCCGTCCGGGCCGAGTTCGACGAAGGCGGTGGCGCCGAGCGCGTGCGCGGTGCGCAGACCGTCGTGGAAGCGGACGGCCCCGCGGACCTGGCGCACCCAGTACTCGGGCGAGGTCAGGTCGGTGGCGAGCTCGCCGGTGAGGTCGGAGACCACCGGGACGGTGGGCTCGTGGAACGTCAACTCCGTGATGGCCGAACGGAACTCGGCCAGCATCGGGTCCATCAACGGCGAGTGGAAGGCGTGGCTGACCGACAGGCGCTTCACCCGGTGACCTGCTGCACGAGCCTGCTGCTCGATCTCCTCGACGGCGTGTGCAGCACCGGAGAGGACCACCGAGCGGGGGCCGTTCACCGCCGCCACACCCACCACACCGGCCTGCCCGACCAGCAGCGCCTCCGCCTCCTCCGGCGTGGCCGCCACCGCCAGCATCGCCCCACCCGCCGGCAGCGCGTCCATCAACCGACCGCGCGCCGCCACCAACCGCGCCGCATCCGCCAACGAGAACACGCCGGCGACATGCGCCGCCGCCACCTCACCGATCGAGTGCCCCAGCAGCACATCCGGCCGCACACCCCACGACTCCAACAGCCGGAACTGCGCCACCTCCAAAGCAAACAGGCCCGCCTGCGCCCACACCGTGCGGTCCAGCAACGCCGCATCCTCGCCGAACACCACCCCACGCACAGACCCACCCAAGTGCCGGTCCAACTCCCCACATACTGCATCGAAGGCATCCCTGAACACCGGGAACACCTCGTACAACCCCCTCCCCATCCCCACCCGCTGCGACCCCTGACCCGTGAACAGGAAAGCCGGCTTCCCAGGCGAGAAGGTCCGATGAACAGTCAGATTCTGTAATCCATCGAGGAGTCCCGCGCGATCGACGCCGGTGACCACGGCACGGTGAGAGAAGAGCGTCCGGCCGGTGGCGAGCTCGCGCGCGACGGCGACGGGGTCCGTGGCAGGGTGAGCGGCCAGGTGGGCCACCAGCCGCTCGGCCTGGGCCCGCAGCGCCGGCTCGGACTTGGCGGACAGCCGCCAGAGCACCGGCCCCGCGACCGACCGTGCGGCATGCTGGGGTTCGGGCAGCTGAGGGGCCTGCTCCAGGACCAGGTGCGCGTTGGTGCCGCTCATGCCGAACGACGAGACCGCGGCGCGCCTCGGCCGCCCGGTCTCCGGCCACGCCTGACGCTCGGTCAGCAGGCTGATCGCGCCGCTCGACCAGTCGACGTGCGGTGTCGGCGCGTCCAGGTTGAGCGACTTCGGCAGCACGCCGTTGCGCATCGCCAGGACGGTCTTGATGACGGCGGCGACGCCCGCGGCGGCCTGGGTGTGGCCGATGTTCGACTTGATCGAGCCGAGCCGCAGCGGTCGGTCGGCCGGCCGGTCCTGACCGTAGGTGGCCAGCAGCGCCTGGGCCTCGATCGGGTCACCGAGTGCGGTGCCGGTGCCGTGCGCCTCCACCGCGTCGACCTCGGCGCCGGTCAGCCCCGCGTTGGCCAGCGCCTGGCGGATCACCCGCTGCTGGGTGGGGCCGTTGGGCGCCGTCAGGCCGTTCGACGCGCCGTCCTGGTTCACCGCCGAACCGCGCAGCACGGCCAGCACCCGGTGCCCGTTCCGCTGCGCGTCCGACAGCCGCTCGACCAGCAGCAGGCCCACGCCCTCGGACCAGCCGGTCCCGTCGGCCGCCGCCGCGAACGGCTTGCAGCGGCCGTCCGGCGACAGGCCACGCTGCCGGCTGAACTCGATGAAGGACACCGGCGTGGACATCACCGTCACGCCACCGGCCAGCGCCAGTTCGCACTCGCCGCGCCGCACCGCCTCGGCGGCCAGGTGCAGCGCGACCAGCGAGGAGGAGCAGGCCGTGTCCACGGTCAGCGCCGGCCCTTCGAGTCCGAGCGCGTAGGCGATCCGGCCCGAGGCGACGCTGCCCGCGCCGCCCGTCCCGAGGTAGCCCTCCAGGTTCTCCTCGGCCGCCGAGACCAGCGCCGTGTAGTCCTGGCCGTTGGTGCCGACGAAGACACCGGTGCCGGAGCCGCGGACCGAGTCGGGCGTCACCCCGGCCCGCTCGAACGCCTCCCACGCGGTCTCCAGCAGCAGCCGCTGCTGCGGGTCCATCGCCAGCGCCTCCCGCGGCGAGATCCCGAAGAAGCCGGCGTCGAACTCCGCCGCGTCGTACAGGAACCCGCCGCCACGGGTGTAGGTGGTGCCCGTCCGGTCGGCGTCGGGGTCGTGCAGGGCGGCGAGGTTCCAGCCGCGGTCGGCGGGGAACGGCGTGATCGCGTCCAGCTCGCCGTCGACCAGCTGCCACAGCTCCTCGGGCGAGCTCACCCCGCCCGGGAAGCGGCAGCTCATGCCGATGATCGCGACCGGCTCGTCGCTGCCGACCGTGCGGCGGGCGACCGGTGCGCGCTCGGCCGTGCCGGACAGCTCGTCCCGCAGGTGGCGGACCAGAGCGGCCGGGGTCGGGTGGTCGAAGACCAGCGTGGTGGGCAGGGTCAGGCCGGTGGCCCGGTTCAGCCGGTTGCGGAACTCGACGGCGGTCATGGAGTCGAATCCCAGGTCACGGAAGGCGAGTTCGGGGTCCGCGGTCTCCTGGGCAGCGTGCCCGAGCACCACGGCGACCAGCTCGCGGACCAGGTCGAGCAGCGCGGGTTCCGGGTCCTCGGCCGCGCCCGGGCCGACCGGCAGCGCGGCGACGGGCTCGCCGGTCGGGACCGGCCGGGCCTGGGCGCGACGGGGCTCACCGGGGGTGGTGTCGGGCCAGTAGCGCTGCCGCTGAAAGGGGTAGGTGGGCAGGTCGACGTGCCGGGTGCTGGTGCCGCCGCCGAGCACGGTCGGCCAGTCGACGGCGACGCCGTGGCAGAACAGCTCCCCGAGCGCGAGGGCCGCGGTGTGCCGCTCGTCGCGGTCGCGGCGCAGCAGGGTGGTGGCGTGCGCGTCCGGCACGGAGTCCGGCACGAGGGCGGTCAGCACGCCGTCCGGGCCGAGCTCGACGAAAGCGGTGGCGCCGAGCGCGTGCGCGGTGCGCAGGCCGTCGTGGAAGCGGACGGCCTCACGGACCTGGCGCACCCAGTACTCGGGCGAGGTCAGGCCGGTGGCGAGCTCGCCGGTGAGGTTGGAGACCACCGGGACGATGGGCTCGCGGAACCCCAACTCGGCGATGGCCGAACGGAACTCGGCCAGCATCGGGTCCATCAACGGCGAGTGGAAGGCGTGGCTGACCGACAAGCGCTTGACCCGGTGACCTGCTGCACGAGCCGCCTGCTCGATCTCCTCGACGGCCGCCGCGGCACCGGAGACGACCACCGAGCGGGGGCCGTTCACCGCCGCCAGACCCACCGCACCGGTCCGCCCGGCCAGCAGCGCCTCCGCCTCCTCCGGCGAAGCCGCCACCGCCAACATCGCCCCACCCGCCGGCAACGCATCCATCAACCGGCCGCGCGCCGCCACCAACCGCGCCGCATCCGCCAACGAGAACACCCCCGCGACATGCGCCGCCGCCACCTCACCGATCGAGTGACCCAGCAACACATCCGGTCGCACACCCCACGACTCCAACAGCCGGAACTGCGCCACCTCCAACGCAAACAACCCCGCCTGCGCCCACACCGTCCGGTCCAGCAACGCCGCATCCTCGCCGAACACCACCCCACGCACGGACCCACCCAAATGCCGGTCCAACTCCCCACACACCGCATCGAAGGCATCCCTGAACACCGGGAACACCTCGTACAACCCACGCCCCATGCCGAGGCGCTGCGACCCCTGCCCCGTGAACAGGAAGCCCAGCCGGCCGCCGGTGGCGCCGGCCGTCACCAGGTCCCGGCTCGCACCGCCCGCGGCAAGGGCGCGCAGGGCGGCGAGCAGCGTCTCGCGGTCCTCGGCGGCGACGGCGGCGCGGTGGGCGAGCGGCGAGCGGGTGGTGGCCAGGGCCAGGGCCAGCTCGGCGGCGGTGAGCGACGGGTCGGCGGTGATCCGGTCCGCGAGGAGGCTCGCCTGGGCCGGCAGCGCCGCCCGGGTCCGCGCGGAGAGCACCGCGACGGTCGGTCCGGCCGCTCCCGCCGGCCGGTCCGGCGCGGCGATGACCGCGGCCGCGGTCTGCGCCCGCGGGGCCTCCTCCAGGATGACGTGCGCGTTGGTCCCGCTGATCCCGAACGAGGAGACCCCCGCCCGCCGCGGCGCCTCACCCGCCGGCCACGGCTGCTGCTCGGACAGCAGCGAGACCGCGCCGGCCGACCAGTCGACGTGCGGCGACGGCGCGTCCACGTGCAGCGTCCGCGGCAGCAGACCGTGCCGCAGTGCCAGCACCATCTTGATCACGCCCGCCACCCCGGCGGCGGCCTGGGTGTGTCCGAGGTTCGACTTCACCGACCCCAACCAGAGCGGCCGGTCGGCCGGTCGGTCCTGACCGTAGGTGGCCAGCAGCGCCTGGGCCTCGATCGGATCGCCGAGCGTGGTCCCCGTGCCGTGCGCCTCGACCACGTCGATCTGGTCGGCCGTCAGCCGGGCCTTCTCCAGGGCCATGGTGATGACCCGCTGCTGGGCGGGGCCGTTGGGCGCGGTCATCCCGTTCGAGGCGCCGTCCTGGTTCACCGCCGAGCCGCGCAGCACGGCCAGCACCTGGTGTCCGTTGCGCTCGGCGTCGGAGAGGCGCTCCAGCAGCAGCAGGCCGATGCCCTCGGACCAGGAGGTGCCGTCGGCCGCCGCGGCGAACGGCTTGCAGCGGCCGTCGGCGGCCAGCCCGCGCTGCCGGGAGAACTCGACGAAGGTGCTCGGCCCGGACATCACGGTCACGCCGCCGGCCAGGGCCAGTTCGCACTCGCCCGCGCGCAGCGCCTGGCCGGCCAGGTGCATGGCGACCAGGGAGGAGGAGCAGGCCGTGTCGATGGTCACCGCCGGCCCCTCCAGGCCGAGGCTGTAGGCGATCCGGCCGCTGGCGATGCTGCCCGCGCTGCCGTTGCCCGCGTAGCCCTCCAGGCCGTCCAGGCCCTGCACCAGGTTGACGTAGTCGTGGTACATCACGCCGGTGAAGACACCGGTCCGGCTGCCGCGCACCGAGGCCGGCGCGATGCCGGCCCGCTCGAAGGTCTCCCAGGCGGACTCCAGCAGCAGGCGCTGCTGCGGGTCCATCGCCAGCGCCTCGCGCGGCGAGATGCCGAAGAAGACCGGGTCGAAGTCGGCGGCGCCGTCCAGGAAACCGCCCTCGCGGACGTAGCAGGTGCCGACCCGCTCGGGGTCCGGGTCGAAGAGCGCGTCGAGGTCCCAGCCGCGGTCGGCGGGGAAGGCGCCGATCCCGTCGCCGCCGCGGGCCAGCAGCTCCCAGAGTTCCTCGGGCGAGCGGACACCGCCGGGGAAGCGGCAGCTCATCCCGACGATGGCGATCGGCTCCTCCGCTGTCCGCGTGGCGGCGGGCGCGGGGGTGGCGCGGCCACCGGTCCGGTCGTCCAGCAGGCGGGTGTGCAGGTAGCCGGCCAGGGCGGCGGGGGTCGGCTGGTCGAAGGCGAGGGTGGCCGGCAGCCGCAGGCCGGTCGCCGCGGCAAGCCGGTTGCGCAGCTCGACCGCGGTCAGCGAGTCGACGCCGAGGTCCTTGAACACCTGCTCGGGGTCCGGGCGTTGGTGGGCGGCCAGGCCGAGCACGGCGACCAGCTCGGTGGCCACCAGGTCGAGCAGCGTGCGCTGCTGCTCCGCTACGGGCAGGCCGGCGAGCCGGCGACCCAGCCGGCTGCCGTCCGCGGTGCCGGGACCGGCCGGGACGACGCTGCGGCGCACGGGCGCTGGGCCGGCCAGATCGGCGAGCAGCGACGGGAGTTGGGGCGCCGACCGGAGCGTGGGCAGGTCGAGGCGCATCGGGACCAACACCGCGTCCCCCACCCCACGCGCCGCATCGAACAACGCCAGACCCTCAGCCGTCCCCAACCCCACCATCCCACCCCGAGCGATCCGCTCCACCCCCACCGCATCCAACCCCGCCGTCATCCCCGAACGCTCCGCCCACAACCCCCACGCCAACGACAACCCCACCAAACCCTGCGCCCGACGCCACTCCACGAACGCATCCACAAACGCATTCGCCGCCGCATACGCCCCCTGACCCGGCGCACCCAACACCCCCGACGCCGACGAGAACACCACGAACGCCTCAAGATCCAAACCAGCCGTCAACTCATGCAGATTCACCAACCCCTCCACCTTCGCCCGCAACACCCGAGCCAACATCTCCTCCGTCAACCCCTCAACCACCCCATCCCCCAACACCCCCGCCGCATGCACCACACCCACCAACCGCCCCTCCACCCCCGCCAACACCCCAGCCAAAGCCGCCCGATCACCCACATCACAGGACGCCACCCCCACCCACTCCGCACCCAACCCCACCAACTCACCCCGCACCTCATCCACCACACCCGCATCCACCCGGCGCGACACCAACAACACCCGACGCACCCCCAACACCCCCACCACATGCCGCGCCACCGCCCGACCCAACACCCCCAACCCACCCGTCACCACCACCGTCCCACCCGAACAGAACACCCCACCCCCACCTGATCCCACCACCACCCGCACCAACCGCGGCACAAACACCCCACCCCCACGCACCACCACCTGCGACTCCACCCCAACCCCAGCAACCACCCCCGCATCCACCACCACCCCACACTCCACATCCACCAACCCAAACCGCCCCGGATGCTCCGACTGCGCCGACCGCACCAACCCCCACACCGCCGCACCCACCGCATCCGGACCACCCACCAACCCAAACCCCACCGCACCCCGCGTCACAAACACCACCCGCCCACCCTCAGGACCACCCAACACCCGCCGCACCACACCCAACACCCCGCTCAGCACCCCCAACACCCCACCCGACACATCAACCTCCACCACCTCAACATCCCCCACCACACCCCCACCACCAAGCACCCCACCACCAACCACCCCAACCTCCCGCCACTCCACCCGGAACAGCGCATCACTGATCGACGACACCGCACCAACCGCAAACTGACGTAGCGTCAAACTCTCGACGGACAGCACCGGCAGGCCCCGCTCATCGGTCGCGGTCAGGGCAACCGCTTCCTCCCCGACGGCCACCAGCCGCACCCGCAACACCGTCGCACCGGTCGCGTGCAGCTCCACGCCGCTCCAGGCGAACGGCAGCCGCGGCACCCCGTCCGCAGGCAACAACTCCCCCACGGCCATGGCCTGCAACGCGGCGTCCAGCAGCGCCGGGTGCACGCCGAACCGGCCGGCCGCCGCGCCGTCACCATCCAGCCGCACCTCCGCGAACACCTCCGCACCCCGCCGCCAGGCAGCCCGCAACCCCCGGAACGCCGGACCGTAGCCGAAGCCGGCCGCGGCCCGCTCGGCGTAGAAGTCGCCGAGGTCCACCGGTTCCGCGCCGACCGGCGGCCAGCTCTCCTCCTCGGGCAGCTCGGGACTCGTCGCCGGCGCCACCACTCCCTTGGCGTGCCGGACCCACTCCCCCTCCCCCACCCGGGCGTGGATCGCGATGCTCCGCCGCCCCGCGCCGTCGGCGGGCTCGACGGCGAGCTGGAGCTGCACCTCGCCCTGCTCCGGCAGCGTCAGCGGGGCTTCCAGGGTCAGTTCGTCCAGGTGCGGGCAGCCGGCCTGCTCGCCGGCCCGGAGCGCGAGTTCGACCAGCGCGCTGCCGGGCAGCAGCACCGTGCCGTGCACCGCGTGGTCGGCCAGCCAACCGTGCGAGCGCAGCGAGAGCCGTCCGGTGAAGACCAAGGCGTCGGAGCCGGCGAGCACCACCATCGCGCCGAGCAGCGGGTGGCCCACCGCCTCGACCCCGGCGGCCGCGACGTCACCCGGCGCGGCGCCGTCCTCCAGCCAGTACCGCTCACGCTGGAACGGGTAGGTCGGCAACTCCACCCGCTCGGCGCCGGGGTGGACCCGGGCCCAGTCCACCGGGACGCCGTGGGCGTGCAGTTCGGCGACCGCGCGGAAGAACCCGGGCACCTCCGCGGTGCCGCGGCGCAGCGCGGTGCTCCAGCGGACGGCCGGGCCCTGCGGGGCGTCCGCGAGGCCGAGTTGGCCCAGTGCGCTCAGCACGCCGTCGGGGCCGAGCTCCAGGCAGGCGGTCACGCCCTGCTCGGCCAGCGTCAGGACGCCGTCGTGGAAGCGCACCACCGCCCGGACGTGGCGCACCCAGTACTCGGGGTCGGCGAGCGCGGCGGCGGTGGCCGGGCGGCCGGTCAGGTTGGAGACGATCGGGACGGTCGGCGCCTTGAAGGTCAGCCGCTGGACGACGGCACGGAACCGGTCCAGCATCGGCTCCATCCGCGGCGAGTGGAAGGCATGGCTGACCCGTAGCCGCCTGGTGCGGTGGCCGGTGAGGCGAGTGGCCAGTTCCTCGATCGCGTCGGCGTCGCCGGAGAGCACCACGGCGGCCGGGCCGTTGACCGCAGCGAGGTCGACCCGGCCGGCGAACTCGGCGAGCAGCGGGCGGACTTCGTCCTCCGTCGCGTCGACGGCGAGCATCGCGCCGCCCTCGGGCAGCGCCTGCATCAGGCGGGCCCGGGCGGCGACCAGGGCGCAGGCCTCGGGCAGCTCGAGCATGCCGGCCACGTGCGCGGCCACCAGTTCGCCGATGGAGTGGCCGAGCAGCAGGTCCGGACGCAGGCCCCAGCTCTCGGTCAGTCGGAAGAGCGCGACCTCCAGGGCGAACAGGGCGGCCTGGGTGTACTCGGTGCGGTGCAGCAGCTCGGCGGTGGGGCTCTCCGGGGCGGCGAAGACGACCTCGCGCACCGGCGTGCCGAAGTAGCGGTCCAGTTCGCGGCAGGCCGCGTCGAAGGCCTCGGCGAAGACCGGGAAGGCGCGGTGGAGTTCCCGGCCCATGCCGGCCCGCTGGGCACCCTGGCCGGTGAAGAGGAAGGCGAGGCGGGCGGGGGCGGCCGCGTGGCCCAGCACGGTCGAGGCCTCGGGGGTGCCGGCGGCGAGGGCCAGCAGGCCGGCGCGAAGGTCGGCCGGGTCGCTGCCGAGCACCACGGCGCGGTGCTCGAAGGCGGTGCGGGTGGTGGCCAGGGCGTGGGCCAGGTCGGCCGGGTGCGGGGCGGTGGTGCTGACCCGGTGCGGATCCGTGCCGGCTTGGTCCGCGTAGCTGCCGGCCGGGTCGCCGGTCAGCAGGGCGGCGACGGCGCGGGCCTGGTCGCGCACCGCCTCGGGACTGCGCGCCGACAGCGGCAGCGCCACCAGCGGCGCGGCCGCCCGTTCGGCGCG
>NZ_JBNQTI010000133.1:0-26754 GCF_050325825.1 Kitasatospora sp. LaBMicrA B282 | reverse complement strand
GCCGCCGCGAGCCCCGGCGCCGCGACCGCCGCACCGGGCGCCCCCGGCGCGCTCCCCTCGGTCCCCGCCGGCGCCGCCCCGGCGCACTCCGGCACCCCGTACGACCCGGCCCACTACGCGGCCCAGGTCCGCACCCGGGCCGGGCAGTCCGGGATCGACCCCCAGCTGCTGATGGCGATCCTCTACAACGAGTCCTACAAGCCGCACGACCCCTCCTTCGAGCGGGCCTGGCAGTCGATGAAGCCGGACGCCGCCTTCGGCATCGCCAACATGCACAAGGCCGCCTTCGACGACACCAAGGCCGGCCGCGACTTCGCGAACCGCAGTTGGGACCAGCTGCCCGACGACCCTGACCTGGCGATCGAGGCGGCCGCCTGGTACCTGCACGACCTCGCCGGCCAGCTGCCCGCGCACCTCGCCGCCGGCCTCACCCAGGACGACCTGCTGGCGCTCGGCTACAACGCCGGCGCCGGCAACATGCTGGCCTTCGCCCGCGGCACCTCGATCGGCCCGCAGGCCCGCTCCTACCTCGACCAGCTGCACGCCAACTGGTCCCAGGCCGCCGCCGCGCTCAAGGAGTAGCCCGCGCCGGAGCTCCGGCTGACTCCGCCTCACCCGCCCGCGCCCCCGTTCGGCGCAGTCCGGCTGGTGGTCGCCGCCGACCCGTTCACAGACTCGGATGACCGGGGGTGACCGGAGATCGGGAGGCGTTCTCAGATGAAGCTCGTACTGCGCCGGGCGGCCGCCGCCACCACCGTGCTGGCCGTGGCCGTCGGCGCGGCCGCCTGCGGCAGCGCCAAGAAGTCCGGCGGCAGCGCCGGGGCCAGCAGCTCGACCACCGCGTTCCGGATCGGCCTGCTGCTGCCGGAGACCAAGACCACCCGGTACGAGCAGTTCGACAAGCCGCTGATCGAGGCCCAGATCAAGGCGTTGGCCCCGAATGCGACGGTCGACTACTACAACGCCAACCAGGACGCGACCACCCAGCAGACCCAGGTCGACACCGCGCTGACCAAGGGCGACCAGGTGCTGATCCTGGACGCGGTGGACTCCAAGGCGATCCAGTCCTCGGTGGAGAAGGCGCACAACGCCGGCGTCAAGGTGGTCGCCTACGACCGCCTCGCCCAGGGGCCGGTGGACGCCTACGTCTCCTTCGACAACAACCGGGTCGGCCAGTTGCAGGGCCAGGCCCTGGTGGCGGCGGTCGGCGACAAGGCGAGCAGCGGCCAGATCATCATGATCAACGGCTCGCCCACCGACCCCAACGCCGCCCAGTTCAAGGCCGGTGCGCACAGCGCGATCGACGGCAAGCTGAAGATCGGCAAGGAGTACGACACGGCGAACTGGGACCCGAACAACGCCAACCAGGAGGCCGCCGCCGCGATCACCGCGCTGGGCGCCTCGAACGTGGTCGGCGTCTACTCGGCCAACGACGGCATGGCCGCGGGCATCGCCACCGCGCTCAAGGCCGCCAACCTGAGCGTCCCGCTGACCGGACAGGACGCCCAGCTGGACGGGGTGCAGCGGATCCTGGCGGGCACCCAGACGATGTCGATCTACAAGCCGTACAAGCCGGAGGCGGACGCCGCCGGCACGATGGCCGTCACCCTGGCCGAGGGCAAGAAGCTGCCCTCCGACGTGGTCCCGACCACCGCGACCAACGGCAGCGGCACCAGCGTGCCGTCCGACCTGATCGCCCCGACCGTGCTGACCAAGGACAACATCAAGACCACCGTGGTCGCCGACGGGCTCTACACGGTCTCGCAGATCTGCACCCCCGACTACGCGGCCGACTGCAAGGCAGCCGGGCTCCAGTAACGGGCTGCGGCGGCGGAAGGGAGAGCGGTCGCGATGACGGCAGCTGACGGGTCGGCGGGCGGCAGGGCGGGAATGGGCAGCCCGGTCCTGGCGCTGCGCGGGGTCTCCAAGCGGTTCGGTGCGGTGCAGGCGCTCACCGAGATCGAGCTGGAGGTGTTCGCCGGCGAGGTGCTCGCCCTGGTCGGCGACAACGGCGCGGGCAAGTCGACCCTGGTGAAGGCGATCGCCGGGGTCAACCAGCCGGACGAGGGCACCATCGAGTGGCAGGGCCGCCCGGTCGCGGTGCACCGGCCGCAGGACGCCCAGCAGCTGGGCATCGCCACCGTCTACCAGGACCTGGCGCTCTGCGACAACCTCGACGTGGTCGGCAACCTCTTCCTCGGCCGCGAGCTGAGCCGCTTCGGCGTGCTGGACGAGGTGGCGATGGAGAAGCGCTCCCGCGCCCTGCTGGACACGTTGTCGATCCGGATCCCGAGCGTGCGGATCCCGATCGCCTCGCTCTCCGGCGGCCAGCGCCAGGTGGTGGCGATCGCCCGCTCGCTGATCGGCTCGCCCAAGGTGGTGATCCTGGACGAACCGACCGCGGCCCTCGGCGTCGAGCAGACCGCGCAGGTCCTCGACCTGGTGGAGCGGCTGCGCGAACAGGGCCTGGGCGTGATCCTGATCAGCCACAACATGGCCGACGTGATGGCCGTGGCGGACCGGGTCGCGGTGCTGCGGCTGGGCCGCAACAACGGGGTCTTCGAGCGGCGCTCGACCACCCAGGAACAGATCATCTCGGCCATCACCGGCGCCACGGACAACGCCGTGACCCGCCGTCAGGCCCGCGGGACGGAGGGCACCCGGTGAGCGACGACCAACGGCCCGCGGGCGGGCCCGCAGACGAAGGGCCCCCGTCCGAAAAGCAGCCGTCCGAGGGACAGCCGTCCGAGGGGCAGCCGTTCCTGGAGGGCCGGCACGAGGGCGCCCGGCACCCGCTGCCCGAGGACAGCATGCCGACCGGCGGCGTCAACGCCCCGGTGCCGGTGGCCGCCGAGGCGACCCCGGCGGTGGACCCGCGGCTGATCGTCCGCCAGGAGGGCCTCAAGGGCTACCTGGGCGAGTTCCGCCGCCGGGTCGGCAGCGGTGAACTGGGCTCGCTGCCGGTGGTGCTGGCGCTGATCGTGATCTGGGCCGTCTTCGGCAGCCTGAACAGCACCTTCCTCTCTGCGCAGAACCTCTCCAACCTCTCCCAGCAGATCGTCGGCACCGGCATGATCGCGATCGGCGTGGTCTTCGTGCTGCTGCTCGGCGAGATCGACCTGTCGGTCGGGTCGGTCAGCGGGCTGTGCGCCGCGATCTTCGCGGTGCTGGAGGTCACCCACGGGGTGAACCAGTGGGTGGCGCTGCTGGCGGCGCTCGGCTCCGGTGCGGTGGTGGGCTTCATCCACGGCTTCTTCTTCGCCCGGGTCGGGGTGCCGGCCTTCGTGGTCACGCTGGCCGGCAACCTCGGCTGGAACGGCCTGATGCTCCAGGTGCTCGGCTCCAACGGCACCGTCAACCTGTCGGGCAAGGACATCGTCTCGCGGCTCTACAGCACCATCTACGGCCAGCAGATCGCCGCCTACGGGCTGGCCACGGCGGGCGTGGTGCTCTTCCTCGGCGCCTCGCTGCTGGATGCCACCCGGCGCCGGGCGGCCGGCGTGCCGTCCCGCCCACCGGCCGAGATCCTGCTGCGCACCGCGGTGCTGGCGGTGATCGCCTACCTGGCCGCCTACACGCTGAACCAGTACAAGGGCCTGCCGCTGGCGCTGCTGATCTTCCTGGTCTTCATCGTGGTGCTGGACTTCGTGCTGCGCCGCACCGTCTACGGCCGCCAGGTCTTCGCGCTGGGCGGCAACATCGAGGGCGCCCGCCGGGCCGGCATCAGCGTGATCTGGACCCGGATCTCGGTCTTCACCATCTGCTCCACCATGGCGGCGGTCGGCGGTCTCTTCCTGGCCGCGCAGATCCAGTCGGCCAGCCAGACCTCCGGCGGCGGCAACCTGCTGATGAACGCGATCGCCGCTGCGGTGATCGGCGGCACCAGCCTGTTCGGCGGGCGGGGCAAGACCTGGTCGGCGCTGCTCGGCGCGCTGGTGATCGGCTCGATCCAGTCGGGCATGAACATCCAGGGCCTGAGCAACGCCATCCAGTTCATGATCACCGGCCTGGTGCTGCTCGCCGCCGTGGTGATCGACTCGCTGGCCCGCCGCACCCAGAAGGCGGCCGGCCGGGCCTGACCCGGCCCGCGCACGCAGCGGAGCCCCCGGCCGGACGGCGGTCGGGGGCTCCACCACAAGCGGGCGCTACTCGCCCGGGCCACGGCCGAGGGTGGTGAGCAGCGCCACGGCCGCGAAGGCGAGCATGGTCAGGGCGGCGGTGGCGGCGCCCGCGTCGCCGGGCACCAGGTGCATCGCCAGGGTGACCGCGGCGACGCCGACCGCGGTGCCCAGGCCGCGGGTCAGGTTCACCATGCCGCCGCCGGTGCCCGCCGAGCTGGTCGGGATGGCCCGCATCACCAGCGCGTTGTTGGCCGGCACGAAGACGCCGAGGGAGAGCCCGAGCAGGCCCAGCGGCAGCGGCAGCAGGGCGGCGGTCGGCGGCAGCGCGGCGAGCAGGGCCAGAGCGGCCAGGCAGCCCAGCACGCCGAACCGGCTGCGCAACCGGTCGCTCCAGCCGGCGGGCAGCAGCCGCTCGGCGGTGGTGGCGGCCAACGCGAAGCCGAGCGGCAGCGCGGTGAGCACCAGGCCGGTGGTGAGCGGGGCGCCGCCGCGCCGGGCCAGCTCGACCGGGACCAGCACCAGCGGGCCGAACAGCACCAGGTAGCCGCAGAGCCCGGCCAGCAGCCCGGGGCCGAGCCGCTGGGTGCGCAGCAGGGCGAGGTCGACCAGCGGGCGGGCGCAGCGGGCCTGGCGCCGCAGGAAGGCCCAGCCGGCGGCCACCGCGGCGGTGGCGAGCAGCAGCGCGGTCCAGGCCGGCGGGCCGAGGCCGGAGGCGACCGAGAGGGCGAGCAGACCGGCGGTGGTCGAGCCGCCGAGCAGCAGCACGCCGAGCCCGTCGATCCGGGATCCGGCGGCGCACTTGCGGGTGCGGGGCAGCAGGTAGTGGCCGGCCACCAGGGCGAACAGGCCGATCGGGACGTTCACCCCGAAGACCCAGCGCCAGCCCAGGGTGCTGACCAGGGCGCCGCCGACGGTCGGGCCGAGGGCGAGGCCGACCGCCTGGCCGGCCGCCTGGATGCCGAGCGCGGCGCGCATCTTCCCGGGCGGGGCGCTGGTGGTGACCAGGGCGACGCTGTTGGCCTGCATCATCGCGGCGCCGACGGCCTGCACCACCCGGAAGACCACCAGCGCGGCCAGTCCGGGGGCCAGGCCGCAGGCGGCGGAGGCGGCGGTGAAGACGGCGAAGCCGTAGAGGTACATCAGTTTCCGGCCGCGGACGTCGGATATTCGCCCGACCGGCACCAGGAAGGCGACCAGGGTGAGCAGGTAGGCCAGGGAGACCCACTCGACGCCGGCCGGCGTGCTGTGGAACTCGGTGCGCAGCGGCTGGTAGGTGAGGGTGACGATGCTGGCGTCCAGCTGCCCCATGAAGGCGCCGAAGCAGACCGTGCCGACGGCCAGCCGCCAGGCCCAGGGGTGTCGGCGGACGGCTTCGGGGCGGGCTCGTTCGGTGGTCAGCAGGGTGCGCAGCCGACCCCCGGTGGCGGTGGGCGGCGCCTGGGGTGGTGGCGCTGCCGGATGCTCGCGGACGGACATGGTGGGCCGTTCTCCCGCGTCTCTCGCTCTCGGATCTGTCGCCCCCAGATTACATCGGTAGCAGACATAATCGGTAGGGGAGGTGACCGATCCGGTACCGGAGGGCTCGGGCGAGCGGCGGAGGGGGTCTAGGTCGTCCGACCGATGGCAGTCGTCCGCGGCCTCACTACGCTCCCGACCATGATCGATTCCACGATGCCGATCCGGCTCGCCCGCCCCTCCCGTGACCTGGCCGCCGCCGAGCGCTTCTACGTCGACGGGCTCGGGCTCGAGGTGCTGTGGCGCAGCGCCAAGCGGGTCTCCGGCGAGCACGACCTGCTGATGGTCGGACCGGCCGGCGGCGCCTGGCACTTCGAGCTGACCCGGGACCCCGAGCACCCGCTGGAGCCCACCCCGACGGTCGACGACCTGTTCGTGGTCTACCTCGGCGCGCCGGTCGACCAGGAGCTGGTCGACCGGCTGGTGGCGGCCGGCGGCACCCGGGTGCCCGCGCACAACCCGTACTGGGACGAGTACGGGGTGACCGTCGCGGACCCCGACGGCTACCGCCTGGTGCTCTGCGTCCGGCGCTGGGGCGGGTGAGGGGTCAGGTCTGGTTCGACGCCGACGTGTCCTTCTCCAGCTCGCTGTCCACGCCCGGCTCGGTGATCCGCATCGTGCCGCTGTAGTTGAGGTGGAGGGTCACGGTCTGGGACACGCCGGCCTGGCAGGTGCTGTCGCTGGACTCCTCCTTCAGCACCAGGTCGTTGTCCGCGGCGTCCACCGAGACCAGGTTGTCCGTGAGGTTGCACTCCTTGGTGCCGGCCATGGCCACCGCGTGGCCGACGGTGTCGCCGTCGTAGCCCTGGTCGATCCTGATGCCGTACTTGAAGCTCTTCCCGTCGGCGGTGTCGACCATGGTGCCGAGCCAGGTGCCGAGGAAGGCGGTCGGGACGTCCCCGCCGACCGCGGGGTCGGTGGCGGGATCGGTCGGCGACGGGGTCGGGCTGGGCGTGGGGCTCGGTGTCGGCGACGGCGTCGGGCTCGGGGTGGGGGACGGCGTGGGGGACTGGGTGGTCGGCGCCGGTGCGGGCGGCGGGGCCGCCTTGGTGGAGCCGTCGCCCTTGGTGGCCCAGTAGGTGCCGCCGGCCGTGGCGGCCAGCAGCACCGCCACCCCGGCGGCGAGGAGCCAGCGCTTGGAGCGGCGCGGCGGGCCCGGGTAGGGGGCGGTGGCGTTGGGCGCGGGGTAGGGCGGGTAAGGGGTGCCGGCGCCGGCCGCGGGGAACGGCGGGTACGGGGTGGGCGGGCCGAACTGGCCTGCCGGGCTTGGTGCGGGGAACGGGGTGGGCGTCGACGTCGCCGCGGGGTACGGGGTGGGGTAGGGAGTCGGGGTCGACGCGGGTGCCGGAGCGGGGAACTGGGCCGGCGCCGGGACCGGGGTCTGCGGTGGCGTTGCGGGCGCCTCGGGTAAGGCCACCGGGACGACCGGCGCGACCGGAGCGGGCGGCGGGGTCGCCGGTGCCTCCACGGCCACCGGGACCGGAGCAGGCGCCGGAGCCGGCGCCGGAGCAGGCGCCGCCGGTGCCACCGGTGCGGGCGGCGGCGTTTGCGCGCTGGGCAGTGCCGCCGTCGCGTCCAGGGCCAGCAGCTCCACCGCCAGCCGCGCCACCGAGTCGGCCAGCAGCGCCGGCAGCCACCCCGCCTTGCCCAGTTGCACGGTGCCCGGCTCGCCGCCGGTCAGCTGCTGCTGGATCTCCCGTGGGGTCGGCCGGTCACCGGCCTCCTTCGCCAGGCAGGCCAGGATCAGCTCGCGCAGCCGGCTGTCCAGCAGCCCGCCCAGGTCCGGCGGCTCGTGCAGCACCCGGTAGAGCAACACGGCCGCGCTCACGCCCTCGCCGAACGGCGCGTTGCCGGTGGCCGCGAAGGCCAGCACGGCACCGAGCGAGAAGACGTCCCCGGCCGGGCCGGGCGGCACCCCCTGGGCCTGCTCGGGGGAGAGGAAGCCGGGCGAGCCGACCACGAAGCCGGAGCGGGTCACCGAGGTGGCCGCGTCCATGGCCCGGGCGATGCCGAAGTCGATCAGCCGCGGGCCGTCCAGGGCCAGCAGCACGTTGGACGGTTTGACGTCCCGGTGGATCAGGCCCAGCTGGTGCACCGCGTGGAGCGCGTCGGCCAGACCGGCGCCGAGCGCACGCACACTGGTCGCGGGCAGCGGGCCGAACTGCCGCACCGCCTGGCCGAGCGCGGGGCCGGCCACGTAGCCGGTGGCCACCCAGGGGCGGGCGCTCTCGGTGTCGGCGTCCAGCACCGGCGCGGTCCACCGGCCGCCGACCAGCCGCGCGGCCTGCACCTCCTGGCGGAACCGGGCGCGGAAGTCGGCATTGGCCGCGAACTGCTCGTGCACCACCTTGATGGCCACCGTCCGACCGCCGGCGGTCCGCCCCAGGAAGACCCGCCCCATGCCGCCCGCCCCGAGCCGCCGCAGTACCCGGTACTCACCCACTTGCCGGGGGTCCTCCGGCCACAGTTCTTCCATAACCCCGCCCTCCCCAAAGTCCGCCTGACCTCGCGTGCCAGGGAGACGGTACCCGCGATGAGCTGAAATGACGTCAGAATTGGTGAAGGTCAACAGAGCTGTAGCTCAGCTGCAGGCGGCCTGTGGCTGGACGGTGACGTCAGAGCGGCAGCAGCCGGGTGATCAGCTCGCCCAGCTGCCGGGCGTTGCGGCACGGGTGCATCGGCACCACGCCGGCGTAGGCCAGGGCCGCCGAGTCGCCGGTCGACCAACTGCCCGGCTGCTCCGGGTTGAGCCAGTGCACCCGGCGGGCCCGGCGGGCCAGCTCGCGCAGCGCGGGCAGGTTGGGATCGCGGTTGTTGTTGCGGGCGTCGCCCAGGATCAGCACCGAGCTGCGCGGGCCGACCGCGCTGCGGTACCGCTCGGTGAACTCGCCGAGCGCCGTGCCGTAGTCGCTGTACGGGTGGTAGCCGAGCACCGCGGCCTCGGCCGTGATCCGCCGGGCCAGCTCACCGGGGTCGCCGGCGCGGGCGTCGACCAGCCCGGTCACCTCGTCCACCTGGTTCACGAAGGCGAACACCCGCACCCGGCTGAACTCCTCGCGCAGCGCCTGCACCAGCAGCATGGTGAAGTCCGAGAACCCGGCCACCGAGCTGGACACGTCGCAGAGCAGCACCAGCTCCGGGCGCTGCGGGCGCCGGCGCCGGTAGGCCGGCCGCAGCGGCACCCCGCCGGTGCCCAGCGAGCGGCGCACCGTGCGGCGGACGTCGATCCGCCCGCGCGCGGCCCGGCGCCGCCGGGCGGCCAGGTGGGTGGCCAGCTTGCGGGAGAGCGGGCGCACCGCCCGCCGCAGCTCGGCCAGCTGCTCCCGGCCGGCGAACAGGAAGTCGATCTGGTCGACGCTGGGTGCGATCGCCCGGCGGGCGATCTCCTCGGTGCCGCGCAGCTCGGCGGTCCGCCGCCGGGCCTCACCGGCCACCAGGGCGCGGAAGGCCGCGATCCGGCGGCGGATCTCGTCCGGCTCCAGCCGCTCCACCGTGGCCTCCGGCGGCCGCTCGCCCCGGCCCTCGCGCAGCGCGTCCAGCACCCGGGCCAGCAGGGTCTGCGGGCGCAGCCGGTCCAGCGTCTGGTGCGCCGACCAGCCGCCGCCGCCCGGGGCCTGGCCCGGGCCCTGGCCGAACCGCCCGAGTGCCTGCACCGCCTGGCCGGCCAGCTGCGCCAGCGCCGCCTGGTCGTCGGCCGCCAGTGCCGCCGCCAGCTGCTCGCGCAGCTCGGCCACGGTGAGCTCGCCGCTCTCCCGCACCGCCTCCCGCTCGCCCACCCCGGCCGGGAAGTAGAGGTCGAAGGTGGCGTCGAAGACCGCCCGCTGCCCCTGCGCCCGCAGCAGCGCGGCCGCCAGGCCCTCGCGCAGCCGCTCCCGGTGCGCCAGGCCGAGCACCGCCAGCACCTCGCCCGCGTCCACCGTCTCGGCCGGGCCGACCCGCAGCGCGTTGGCCCGCAGCGCCTGGACGAAGGCGGTCAGCCGCTCGGGGACCCCGCTCACGCCAGGGACAGCTTCTCGGCGGCCCGGTGCAGGTCCTCCTGGTGCTTGAGGATCACGCCCAGGCTGGTCCGGACCACCTCGTCGTCCAGCGTCTCGGCGCCCAGCGCCAGCAGGGTGCGCGCCCAGTCGATGGTCTCCGCGACCGAGGGCGACTTGCGCAGCTCCATCGCCCGCAGCGCGCCGATCACCCGCACCACCGACTCGGCCAGGGCGGCGTCCAGCCCCGGCACCCGGGAGCGGACGATCCGCACCTCCAGCTCCGGGTCGGGGAAGTCGAGGTGCAGGAAGAGGCAGCGGCGGCGCAGCGCCTCGGACAGCTCCCGGGTGGCGTTCGAGGTGAGCACGGTGAACGGGCGCTGCTCGGCGGTGACGGTGCCCAGCTCCGGCACCGTCACCTGGAAGTCGCTCAGCACCTCCAGCAGCAGGCCCTCCACCTCGACGTCGGCCTTGTCGGTCTCGTCGATCAGCAGCACGGTCGGCTCGCTGCCGCGGATGGCGGTGAGCAGCGGGCGGGGGAGCAGGAACTCCTCGCTGAAGATGTCGGTGCGGGTCTGCTCCCAGCTCTCCTCGCGGCCCGCGGTGATCCGCAGCAGCTGCTTGGCGTGGTTCCACTCGTAGAGGGCGCGCGACTCGTCCACGCCCTCGTAGCACTGCAGCCGCACCAGCCGGGCGCCGGCCACCCGGGCCACCGCCTTGGCCAGTTCGGTCTTGCCGACCCCGGCCGGGCCCTCCACCAGCAGCGGCTTGCCCAGCCGGTCGGCCAGGAAGACCGTGGTCGCCACCGAGGTGGAGGCCAGGTAGCCGGCCTCGGCGAGTCGGGCGACCACCTCCTCGACCGAGTCGAAGAAACCGCTCTCGCGCGGATCAGCCGCTCTGCTCATGCCGTCAACTCCCGCCCCGGGTCCGTTGACAGCACCCTACTAGCTGGTAGTGAGCGGTGTCGCAGTCCGCCGCAGGTGCTCGTGCAGGCCGCCGTGGGCCGGGGCGGTCGGCGCGGGCAGCCACTCCTTGCGGACCTTGGCCACTGCCGTGTAGTTGGTGTCGCAGACGTTGGCCAGCGGCGACTCCACCGCCTGGGAGAGGAACTGGTAGGCGTCCATGGTGGCGAAGCCGTAGTCGCGCACCAGCCACTGCACCAGGTCGAGCTGGGCGATCCGGAAGGCGTCCTCCAGTGGGCGGGCGGAGCCGGTGGAGATCAGGTGGGTGTCCGACTCCAGCCGCGGCCAGGGCGTGGCCACACCCTTGAGCAGCTCCACCACGACCACGGTGTGCATCGCGCACTCCACCGCCACCCCGCAGGTCTCGCCCTCGCCCTGCCGGGCGTGGCCGTCGCCGAGGCTGAACAGGGCGCCCGGCACGTTCACCCCGAGGTAGCAGGTGACCCCGGCCCGCATCTCCGGGGTGTCCAGGTTGCCGCCGTGCGCGTCGGGCACCAGGGCGGAGCGCACCTCCAGGTTGGCCGGGGCCAGGCCGACGGTGCCGTGCATCGGGTCCATCGGCAGGTCCAGTGCGAAGCCGCCCTCGCGGGCGGTGAAGCGGCAGCTGCGCCGCTCGCGGTCCAGCTGCCAGATCCACACCGTCTCCGGCAGCGGCTCCTGCAGGGTCGCGGTGGTGTGGGTGGAGGTGAGCGCGCCGAACAGCGGCACGGTGGTGGAGGCGGCCCAGTCGCGGGCCGGCTCGATCGAGACGAAGTGCACCGCCAGGGTGTCGCCCGGCTCGGCGCCCTCGACGTGGAACGGGCCGGTCTGCGGGTTGAGGAAGGGGAACCGGCAGACCTCGGAGACCAGCGTCTTCTCCGAGGTGACCCGGCCGCCGAAGCAGTCCTCGGTGAACAGGTCCAGCACGGTGCCGGGCCGGACGGTGGCGAGCGGCCGGGCGCCGCCGAAGGTCCAGGCGTACTGCTCGGGGGTGGGGCGCACGGTCAGGACGCGGGGATCGGTCACAGCTGCTCCTACGCGGGTCGGCGCGGACGGGGCCGGGACGAACAGCCCAACCGGAGCAGGGTATCGACTAGCATACGATCCGTCCCCTCCCGTGACGCTCCGTCATCCACCGGTGTCCGGAGCCGCAGCCAGCGATCGGAGACCCGCCATGGCGCTGACCACCCCCGAGGCCGGCTGCCGGCCGCCCGAGTTGGATCCGGCGGCGGTCGAGCAGTGGCGCGCCACCGGTGCCCCGCTGGTCGAGCTGCTGGCCCGGGTGCGCGAGTTGGGCGGGGTGGCCGCCTTCCGGCTCGGTGCCGGCCCGGCGGCCCGGCCCACCGTGCTGGTCACCGACCCGCAGGCGGTGCAGCACGTGCTGGCACAGCACCCCGACCGCTACGTGAAGCGCTCGCACCGGGCCAAGCGACTGGTCGGCGACAGCGTGCTGGCGGTGGCCGGCGAGCCGTGGAAGCGCCAGCGCAAGCTGCTGCAGGCCCAGTTCACCGGCCCGGGGATGCGCCGCTACGAGCAGCGGATCACCGCCGCGGCCGAGCGCACCGCCGCCGGCTGGGCCGACCACGTCCGCACCGGCAGCACCACCGACCTGGGTGAGGACCTGCGCTTCTTCGCGCTGGACACGATCTGGCGCTCGCTCACCGGGCACCAGTTGGACGAGGCCACCTACCGGGAACTCGGCGCGGTGGACGCCCTGGTGGCCGCGCTGCCGACGCTGCCGCCGGCCCCCGAGCGCGGGGCGGGCGTCGCGGCGGACCCGGCGGGGTCACCGGTGCCGGTCGATCCGGCGGTCGCCGCGGTGCAGGCGGCGGTGGCGGCCGACCTGGCCCGGATCGACACCGTCACCCGGCGCGCCATCGAGGCGGCCCGCCGGGGCGAGGTGGGCCCCGACGGGCCCGGCCTGCTGCACGTGCTGCTGACGGGCGCGGCGGACCGCCCCGAGTACACCGAGCAGCTGATCCGGGACGAGACGGTCGGCCTGATGATGGCCGGCCACGAGACCACCGCCCGCACCCTCACCTGGCTCTACCTGCTGCTGGCGGCCCACCCCGAGTACCAGGAGTGGGCGCTGTCGGCGGGTCCCGCCGGCTCGGCCGAGCGCCGGGAGGCGATCCAGGCGCTGGTCAACGAGGCGCTGCGGCTCTACCCGTCCGCCTGGCTGATGCCGCGCTTCGCCGCCGTGGACGACACCGTCAACGGCTACCGGATCGACGCGGACACCGAGATCCTCACCTCCCCCTACCTGACCCACCGCGACCCCGTGCTCTGGCCCGACCCGGAGGTCTTCGACCCCACCCGGTTCACCGTCCCCGGCCGCCGCCCGATGCAGGCGGGCGCCTACTACCCGTTCGGCATCGGCGCCCGCGCCTGCCTCGGGCTGCAGTTCGCCCAGCGCGAGATGGCCGCGCTGCTGGAGCTGCTGCTGGAGCGGTTCACCCCGCGGCTGCTGGCCCCGGCCCCGCAGCCGGTCTTCGGCTTCATCGTCCGCCCGGACGGCGCGCTGCCCGCCACGATCGCCGCCCGCAGCTGACCGCCCGCAGCTGACCGCGCGGAGCCGGCCGCGCGCAGCCGACGTTCCCGGCCCGACGTTCCCGGCCCGGTGGAACCGGCGCGCGGGGTCGTGCGTCGGATCCGCAGGCGGCACCGGAAAGGCTCGGTGCCCGAGGTGTGGGGGAACGACAGTGATGCGCGCGAACAGGCAGCGGAGTAGGGCGGCAGCGGGGAGCGCGGCACTGGCCGCGCTGGTGCTGGCGGTGGCCGGCTGCGGGGGCACGGCGACGGCCGACACCGGGGAGCTGAAGGCGAGCGCACCGCCGGCCGCCCCCGGCGCGGCCGACCAGGGTGCGGCGGCCACTGCCACCGAGGCCTTCGGGCTGGACCTGCTACGACAGTTGACGGCCGGTCAGGCCGGCAGCAACACCGTGCTCTCGCCCTCCGGCCTGGCCACCGCGCTGGCGATGCTGCTACCCGGCGCGCGCGGTACCACGGCGAGCGAGCTGTCCGGCGTGCTGCACGCCACCCTGCCACCGGCGCAGTACGCGGCGGCACTCGGCGCGGTGGATCGGGCGGCCCAGTCGGGCGGGGGCGGATCGACCCTGAAGGAGTCGGACACCGCCTGGACCCGGACCGGCTACCAGGTACAGCAGGACTACCTGCGGCAACTGGCCCAGGACTTCGGCACCGGGCTGCGCACCGCGGACTTCCAGAAGGACCCGGAGGCGGCCCGCAAGGCGGTCAACGAGCTGGTCGCCCAGCAGACCGAGGGCCGGGTCAAGGACCTGCTGCCGCCGGGCTCGGTCACCGCGCGCACCGTGCTGGTGCTGACCGACGCGCTGTACTTCAAGGGGCACTGGGCGCAACCGTTCAAGCCGGACGCGACCACCGACGAGCCGTTCCACGAGGCCGACGGCAGTACCGTCCAGGCGCCCGCCATGGCGCAGACCGGTAACTTCCGCTACGCCGCGGGCGGTGCTGCCGGGCAGTCCTGGCAGGCGGTGGAACTTCCGTACCAGGGCGATGAGTTGGCCATGGACCTGGTGGTACCGCAGGCCGGTGCCTTCGACCGGGTGCGCGACTCGCTGGACGGGCCGGGGCTGGACAAGGTGCTCGGCGCGCTGGGCGGTGCCCAGGTGGCGCTGACCATGCCCAAGTTCGACTTCTCGGCGCAGGAGGACCTGACCCAGCCGCTGACCGCGCTCGGCGTGCACACCGCCTTCGCCCCGGGGGCCGACTTCTCCGGCATCTCGGCGCCGGGCCAGCAGCCGATGTGGGTGAGCGACGTGGTCCAGCAGGCCGACATCACGGTCGACGAGGAGGGCACCACCGCGGCCGCGGGCAGCGGCGTGGTCGGGGTGGCGGGCGCCGCGGCACCCGCGCCCGACCTGATCCACCTGGACGTCGACCGGCCGTTCCTCTTCGTGATCCGGGACGTGCACACCGGCCTGCCGCTCTTCCTGGGGCAGGTCACCAACCCGGTGAAGTGACCGGCTCCCTGGCCCCGGACCGGCCCGCGGCGCTGCGCCGCGGGCCGGTCGGCCGGTCCACCGTGGATCCGCGGCTCAGCGGCCCGGCTTGGCCAGCAGCAGCTCGGTGTTGTGGTCCAGCGGGGTGCCGAGCTTGGCGTTCGGCGTGGCGTACGGGTCGTTGAACGAGAGCTCGCGGTAGAGCGAGGCCAGGCCCGCGTCCGAGGTGTCGTCCAGCGCCGTGCCGTAGGGGGCGGCCGACTCGATCAGGGTGGTGAAGAGCGAGAGGGTGCCGTCGCCGTTGTCGGTCAGCTCGATGATCCGCGCGTGCTGCGGGAAGTCGATGTGCGAGGCGGTGTTGATCTCCCAGAAGGCCCGCTCGGGGACGGCGTGGCCGTGCGCGGTGATCTGGTTGGCGTGGGTGTGGCCGTTCACCCAGGCCACCACGTTCGGGTAGCGCTGGAGCAGGGCGACCAGCTCGGCGCCGTTGTGCCGGCGCTCGAAGAAGTGGCGCGGGTCGAGCAGCAGGTTGCCCATGGTGGTGCTGGTGTGGTGGCTGAACAGCACCACCAGGCGGCTGCTCGAGCCGCGGCGCACCAGGTGGCCGTTGGTGTCGTACCAGTGGTCGCTGTTGGCCTGCAGCTGCTGCTCCAGCCAGTTCAGCTGCGCGGTGCCGATCGAGCCGTCGGCGAAGCCCGCCGCGTTGGTGGTGTCCAGGCTGATGCCGAGCACGCCCTCGGCGATCTCGAAGGTGTAGTACAGGTTGCCGCTGTTCACCGCGTCCGAGGTGAAGCCGTGGCCGAACGGGCCGGCGCCGGTGTGCGCGGGGTTCAGGTGGGCCTGGGCGAACTGCTTGGTGGTGAAGGGGTGGCGGCCGGCGTCCGGGGTGATCTCGCGGACCGCGTCGGCGTCCTCCAGCAGTCGGCCGAGCAGCAGGATCGCGGCGGCCGGGTCGCTCTTGATCAGGCCGGCCAGCTTGGCCGCGTCCGCGTCGTCGCACCCCTCGATCTTGCGGCTGCCGGTGTAGACCGAGTTGAGCAGGCCGAGGTCCGGCAGGGTGCCCTCGATGCTGTCGTCGTGGTTGCCGATCGTGGTGTACCACGGCGTCTTCAGGCCGGGGGCGGTGAACGGGCTGCCGGCGGCGGTCAGGAAGCCGGGGATCTGCGGGAAGCCGTGCGCCTTGTAGCTGTCCGGGAAGGCGGTCTCCGGGTTCCAGTAGGCGGCGTTGCCGGAGTTCTGCACGCCCTCGTAGCGGCTGGTGTCGCCGCTGTTCGGGGTGATCCGGCCGCCGCTCATCACCGTGAGGTACCAGTCCAGTTCGAGCTGCTCGTGGTTGTCGGTGTTGTCGCCGGTGGCCATCACCAGGCTGAACGGCAGCCCGGTGTACGGGCCGGCGGCCACCGCGTTGACCCGCTCCACCAGGGCCGAGGCGCCGCGCACCGTGAGGGTCTCCTGCGGGCGGTGCGCCGCGTCGTTCCGGCGGGCCAGGTACTCGAAGCGCATCGGCGACTCGGTGTCGCACAGGTGCAGGTCGGTGAACTGGACGAAGCTCGCCAGACCGGTGCGGCGTCCGTCCCGCCCGCCCTGCGCGGCGGCCAGCTCGCCTCTGACCACCAGCGGCCAGCCCGGGCCGGACAGCAGCCGCCGGTAGCCGGTGCTGCCGACCGGGGTGGCCACCTGCTCCAGGGTGGTGCCGGCGGTGGTGACCGCACGGGCCGCCGTCGCGGCCAGTGCGCCGTCCCGGGCGGCGGCCGAGGCGAAGCCGCCGCCGGCGACCGAGAGCGCGGCGCCGGCGGCGGTGGCGTTGCCGAGGAACCGGCGCCGGCTGAACCCTGACGACGCTGACATGGGAGTCCCCCTCGTGGAGCTGTCGGTGTGGCACCGCCGGACGCGGTATTCGCGCAGGTCACAGGCGGTGTGCGCGGAACGGGGCGGCTGTCGCGGCAGCCGGCCGAGAGCGCACCCTACCGGCTGGTAGCCGCGCTGGGCAGTCCTCGGGAGGGAACGGCGGGCAAACAAACGGGCGCGTCGCGCTCGGGTACGACGAACGGATCGGCCTACCGTGAGGCGATATGACGATGCGTCGCCGGGGGCTCGCGGTGGCGGGGGTGCTCGGGGTGCTGCTGGCGCTCGGCACGGCGGTGCCGGGCCGGCCCGGGCCGGAGCTCGGCCGGGCCCCGCGGCAGGTCCCACCGGAACCCGCCGCCCCGGCCGCGACCGTCGCCGGGGAGCCGGACTGCACCCGGCTCCGCTGCGTCGCGTTGACCTTCGACGACGGGCCGAGCGACCGCACCCCGCAGCTGCTGGACGTGCTGGCCGCCGAGCGGGTCCGGGCCACCTTCTTCGTGGTCGGCCAGGAGGTCGCCGCCCGACCGGCCGTCGTGCGGCGGGAACTGGCGGAGGGTCACGTGGTGGGCGACCACACCTGGGACCACGCCCAGCTGACCCTGCTCGACCCGGAGCGGATGGCCCGGGAGATCGACCAGGGCGCGGACGCGGTGCAGCGGGCGACCGGCGTGCGCCCCACGCTGCTGCGCCCGCCCTACGGCGCCTTCAGCGCCGCGGTGCGCGGGCGCGGGCTGCCGCTGGTGTTGTGGGACGTCGACTCCTTCGACTGGCGGGACGACGACGCGGCCGCGACCGCCCGGCGCGGGATCGAACAGGCCCGGCCCGGCTCGGTGATCCTGATGCACGACATCGTGCCCAGCACCCCGCGGGCGGTGCGGCCGCTGATCGAGGGGCTGCGCGCGCGGGGCTTCACCCTGGTGACCGTGGCGCAGCTGTTCGGCCACCCGCTGGCGGCCGGCCAGGACTACCCGCGGGCGCCCGCCGGGCCGCCGGCCACCCCGCACCCCGGCGCGGTGACCTGGCGCTACCGGCCCGCCGCGGGCCCGGACCCGGACCAGGACCAGGTGGTCGCCGCCCCCGAGCCGGGCCGCTGCCATCCGACCGGCCGGCCCGGCTTCGCGCTGCGCGACGAGACCGACCGGGACGTGGAGATGTACCGGGACGGCGACTGCACGGTGAAGGCCGCCCGGCTGCACCCCGGGGACGAGCTCTACGGGGAGGTCGGCGGCTTCCGGGTGCTGGCGGGCTGAGCCTGCTGCTGCGCCGGCACGGGCTCCGCCCCCGGGGCGACGACCCGGGGGCGGAGCGGGGTGGGTGAAGTGGGGTGGGTGGAGCGGGGAGCGGGGTGGGTGGCCGGCCGGGTTCAGTCGGCCGGGCCGGTGGCCAGGGTGACCGTGGCGCTGTGCTGGGCGCCGTTCGCGTCCAGCCACTGGACGGTGACGTGGTTGCCCGGGGTCTGGCTGGTCATCAGCCGGGTCAGCGAGTCGGGGCCGGCCAGGGTGTGCCCGTCCACCGAGGTGATCTCGTCGCCCTGGGTGATGCCGGCCTGCGCCGCGGGCGAGCCCGCGATCACCCCGGCGACCAGCACGCCGCCGCCGCTGCCGGCGCCGCCGGCCGCGCCGCCGCTGCCGTCACCGGTGCCGTCACCACCGCCGTTGCCGGCGCCGCTGCTCGAGTCAGTGGCGACCTCCAGGCCCAGGAAGGCGGTCGGGCCGATGTGCACCTCGGTGCTCGCCTTGCCCGCCGCGATCTGCTGCGCGATCGGCAGCGCGGTGCCGATCGGGATCGCGAAGCCCTGCGCGGGGCCCTGCTGGCCGCCGCCCTGGGTGTCCGAGCCGGCGGTGTCGATGCCGATCACCGCGCCGGAGGAGTCGAGCAGCGCGCCGCCGGAGTCACCGGGCTGCACGTTGGCGTCGACCTGGATCATGCCGGTGAGCTGTTCGGCCGAGCCGGTCGACTCGTCGCTCGCGGTGATCGACTGGTTCAACGCGGTCACGTTGCCCGCCGCGGCGGTCGGCATGCCGGTGCCGCCGGCGTTGCCGATCGCCGTCACCCCGTCGCCCACCGCGACCTTGCCGGAGTCGCCCAGCTTGGCGGTGGTCAGCCCGGAGGCGTTCTTCAGCTGGAGCACGGCCAGGTCGCCGGTGCGGTCGTAGCCGACCACGGTGGCGGTGTAGGTGCGGCCGTTGCCCACGTCGGTCGCGGTGATCGCGGTGGCGCCGTCGATCACGTGGTTGTTGGTGAGGATCTCGCCGTTCGCGTTGAGCACCACGCCGGTGCCGGCGGCGCGGGCGCCCTGGTACCCGACGGTGGTGTTGATGATCACCAGTCCGGCCTCGGCCTTGCCGACCGCGTTGGCCGGGGTCCCGGAGGCCGGCGGCACGTAGGAGGTCGGGGCCGGCACGCTCGCGGCGGTGGTCCGGGACTGGAAGAACGCCTGGTCGATGCCGATCCCGGTGCCCACCGCGACGGCCAGCGCGGCCACCAGGGCGAGCGCGGTGCGGCCCGGGCGCCGTCGGGGCGGCGGTGGCGGCGGGTAGCCCCAGCCGTGCACCGGGCCCGGCGGGTAGGGCGGCGGGGGCGGCGGCGCGGCGAACACCGGGGGCGGCCCGGGGATCGCGGTGCCCGGCTGCGGCGGCGGACCCCAGCCACCGGGCGGGGTGCCGTGCCGGCCGCCCGCCGGCGTGCTCCCGGATCCCTCCGGTGCCCCTGCTTGCTGATGCTCGCTCATGACGACCCCACCTGTGACATCCATGCCGATGACCCCTGACCGGCTCGCGAGCGAGCGGGCCGAGCGGGTCTTGCCTCATCCATCATGCGAGGCGGCCGGTACGAACTCCGTAAGCGGTAAATGAGCTACATCTTTAAGAATGCCACCGCGGCAGCACGGCTGCCGCGGTGGCCTGGGCCGGCCGGGGTCCGACCCCCGAATCATCCGGCCGCCGTGCTCAGTCCTCGGCCCAGCCGTGGCCCTTCGCGAACTCCAGCAGGCCGGCGCGCAGCCGCAGGATCTGCTCGCCGGTCAGCGAGGGCGCCGAGGCCAGCAGCACCTCGGTGACGTCGGTGGTGAACTCGGCGAGCGACAGCACGTCGCACTCCGGGTCCTCGCCGTCCACCGTCGGCCGGCGCAGCGCGCCCGACGGCAGCCGCTGCGCCAGCGGCGGGGGCGTCTCGGCCCCGTTGGCCAGCCGCACCGCGGAGGCCTTCGGCCCTCGGTCGCCCTCCTCGATCTCGAACTCGACCGCCAGACCCGAGCGCACGTAGGACTCGGGGATCAGCATGTCGTTCACGTGCAGGAACACGTCCTCGCCACCGTGGTCGGGGGCGATGAACCCGTAGCCCCGCGAACTGTCGAACCGCACCACACGACCAGCTGCCACAACAACCCCCAACAGAGCCGGGCCCCTTGCCCGGTGAACCTGCCAGGATGGTAGCCAACCCGGTGGGATCTTGGGAATGCCCCACCAGGGCCCGGCCGGGGTGTTCGAGGGGCGCTCGATCACGCTCCCGAGCACCCTCCTGGGCACCCTCCCGGGCACCTCGCGATCACCAGGGGTCGGACCGCGGCAGGCCCCCGGCCGCGGCGGCGTCGCGGGCGGCGAGGGCGGCGTGCAGGGTGGGCAGATCGGTGCCCCGGGTGGCGTCCAGGGTGGTGAGGGCGGCCAGCCGGCGCAGGCGGTAGTCGACCGTGTTGGGGTGGATCCGCAGCCGCTCGGCGGTGCGGCGGCGGTCCAGCCCGCAGGACAGGAAAGCGCGCAGGGTGTCCAGCAGTTCGGGCCGCTCGTCCAGCGGGGCGAGCAGGGCGGCGAGCCGGTCGCGGGCGGGGCCGGGACGGGAGAGCTGGTAGGCGAGCAGCACGTCCTCCAGCCGGTAGACGCCCGGCCCGCGGCCGCCGGACCGGGCTACCGCCCGCACCTCGCCGGCGAGGCGCGCGGCGGCCGGCACCTGGTCCGGGGCGGCCGGCACCGCGGCCACGGTCAGCTCGGCCCCGCAGATCCGGCCGAGTTGGGCGACCGCGGTGGTCAGCCGCGCCCAGTGCGCCGGCTGCCAGTCGGCCGCCGCCACCGTGCTCGGCACCAGGGCGAGGCCGCGGTCGACGGCCAGCAGCACCAGCGCCGCGCTGCGGGTGTGCCGCTCCAACTCGGCGCGCAGCCGCCGCAGCTTGCGCCGGGCGGCGACCTCGGGCTGCACGCCGGGCGCCAGCTCGTCCGGGTGCGGCCCGATACCGATGCTCAACACCAGGTAGCAGAGCGGCAGTTCGATGCCCGCCCGGTCGGCGGCCGGCTGCACCCCGGTGCCCTCCAGCAGGGCGGTGAGCAGCTCCTGCCGGGAGCGCTGCTGCTCGCCGAAGGCGGCCCGCTGCTCCTCGACGTAGCCGACCGCGACCGCCGAGGTCACCAGGCGCAGGTAGTCGAGCAGCAGCTGCTGGGCCGCGCCGAGGGCCGCCAGGTCGCCCGGCTCGGCGGTGGGCAGCAGCTGCCCCAGGCACTCCTGCCCGCCCAGGAAGTAGGCGCCCACCACGGCCTCCAGCGGCACGCCCTCCTCCGCCCGCCGGGCCGCCGACTCGCGCACCGCCGCCAGCTGCTCCGGATCCGGCGGCCGGCCGGTGCGCAGCACCTCCACGAACCCGCGGATCGCCCGTTCGGTGACCCGGGTGATGTCGCCGCGCAGCTGCTCGGCCGGCAGCGCGGCGTACACCGCCGAGCCGGCCACCAGCCGGGCCACCACGGAGGCGGCCAACTCCGGTACCCGGGTGGCGAGTCGCCGGTGCAGGGGGACGCCGCCGAAGCTGATCGGCGGCGGCCCGGCGGCCGCCGCGTTGTGATCCGTCACAAAGCACCTCGCCGAAGTCTGGACCGTCGCCCGGGCCCGGGCAGGGCGGACGGCCCGCATGATGAAGCGCTGCGCAATGTACCCGTTGGTAACCCCCGTCGAAACGGGTTCGCCGCGCTGCCCCCGTGCCACCCCCCACCCCCACCTCCCGGAGGACGCCCGATGCCCAGCCGCTCCCCGGCAGTCGCCGTCGCCGTCGCCGTCGCCGCCGTCACCGTCGCCGCCCTGGCCGTCGCCGGACCGCTCGCCGCCCCCGCGGCCGCCAACGCCGCCGTGCCCGCCGCGCCCGCCGTCACCGCCCAGGTCGTGCCCGGCGCGCTGCCCCCCGACCAGGACCCGTTCTACGCCGCGCCGGCGGACCTGGCCGGCTACCAACCCGGTCAGCTGGTCGCCGCCCGCCCGCTGCCGAACCCCAGCCTGGACTGGATCCCGCTCCCGGTCGACGCCTGGCAGCTCTCCTATCGCACCGACGACGCGCACGGCCGCCCGGAACTCGCCGTGACCACCCTGGTGGTGCCCAAGTCCGCCTGGACCGGCGGCGGTTCCCGCCCGGTGGTGTCCCTGGAGTCGCCCGAGGACAGCCTGGGCACCCAGTGCGCCCCCTCGTACCAGATCGCCACCGGCCGCGACAACGAGGACGCCGCGCTCGGCGCGACCCTGATCGCCTCGAACTGGGCGCTGGTGCTGCCCGACCACGAGGGGCCCAAGTCCGAGTTCCTGGACGGCCCGGAGGAGGGCCACGCGGTGCTGGACGGCATCCGGGCGGTCAAGTCCTTCGGGGCCGACGGGATCGGCGCCGGCAACCGGTACGCCCTGTCCGGCTACTCCGGCGGGGCCAACGCGGCCGCCTGGGCCGCCGAGTTGCAGCCCTCCTACGCCCCCGACGTACCGCTGGCCGGTGCCGCGATCGGCGGCACCCCCGCCGACCCGGTCGCGGTCGGCCGCCACCTCGACGGCACCGCCGCCGCCGGCCTGGAATTCGCCGCCGCCTACGGGATCGCCACCGAGTGGCCCACCGAGTCGGGCATCGACGGCCTGCTCACCCCCGCCGGGCGCGCCGACTTCGACTCGCTCGGCGGCCAGTGCCTGACCACGCTGGCGCTGACCCACCCGTTCCGCACCCTGGGCAGCGACACCTCGGCGGCCGACCCGCTGGGCGTGCCCTCGGTGGCCGCCGTGCTGCGCACCGACACCCTGGGCGCCCAGGCCCCGGCCACCCCGGTCTACGACTACCACGCCGACACCGACGAGATCGTGCCGGTCGGCCAGGACGACACCCTGGTGGACACCTGGTGCGGCGAGGGCGGTCAGGTGGTGAAGGTGCGCGACCTGCTCGGCGAACACGGCGAGGAGGCGGCCGTGCGCGAGGTCGCGGTGCAGCACTTCCTGGCCGACCGGTTCGCCGGCGAGCCGGTGGACGGCAGCTGCTGACGACCGGTCAGGTATCGGTCACCGCGGTCAGCGGGGCGGCCAGCTGCTCCAGCGGCAGCCGCTCCGCCTTGACCCCGATCGCGGCCTCGACCAGCCCGGCGGCCACCATCAGGCCCGCACCGATGCAGAACGCGAGCGTGGTGTCGCCGGGCCGGCCGCTGCTCACCAGGCCGTTGAAGAGCAGCGGCCCGGTGATCCCGCCCAGCGCGGTGCCCACCGCGTAGAAGAACGCGATGCACAGCGCCCGGATCTCCAACGGGAAGATCTCGCTGACCGTCAGGTACGCCGCACTGGCCCCCGCCGAGGCGAAGAAGAGCACCCCGACCCAGCAGGCGGTCATCGTGGTCGCGTCCAGCGCGCCGTGCCGGAAGAGCGCGGCGGTGCCGAACAGCAGTACCCCGGAGAGCAGGTAGGTCCCGGCGATCATCGGCCGGCGCCCGACGCTGTCGAAGAGGTGGCCGAGCAGCAGCGGCCCGAGCAGGTTGCCGACCGCGATCACCGCGAAGTAGTAGCCGGTGCGCCCGTCCGGCACCTGGAAGAAGGTGGTCAGGATCGCCGCGTAGCCGAAGGTCACCGAGTTGTAGAGGAAGGACTGGCCGACGAAGAGCGCCAGGCCCAGCACGGTCCGCTTCGGGTACTGCCGGAAGACCGTGCGGGCCACCGTGCCGAAGGCGATCGGGCCGCGGGGCCGGATGGTGAGCTCGCCCTCGGCGGGCGGCAGCGGGCGGCCGGTCCGCGCGGTGACACTCCGTTCGATCTCGTCGACCAGCCGTTCGGCCTCCGCCGCCCGGCCGTGGGTGAAGAGCCAGCGCGGGCTCTCCGGCACGTGCCGGCGCACCAGCAGGATCACCAGCCCCAGCACCACCCCGATCGCGAACGCCAGCCGCCAGCCGAGGTCGGTGGCGAACCACGCGGTGTTCAGCAGCGCGATCGAGGCCAGCGAGCCGACCGCCGCGCCGGCCCAGAACGTGCCGTTGATCACCAGGTCGACCCGGCCGCGCAACCGGGCCGGGATCAGCTCGTCGATCGCCGAGTTGATCGCCGCGTACTCGCCGCCGACCCCGAACCCGGTGGCGAACCGGCAGAGGAAGAAGAACCAGGCCGTCCAGGAGAGGGCCGAGACGGCGGTGGCGCCCAGGTAGACCGCGAGCGTGACCATGAAGAGCCTCTTCCGCCCGAACAGGTCGGTCAGCCGCCCGAAGACCAGCGCCCCGCAGCAGGCGCCGGCGACGTACAGGGCGGCGGCCCAGGTGGTGACCTGCGCGGTGGTGATCGCGATCCCGCTGCCGTGCTCGGCCAGCCGCCCGGCCATGTTGCCGACGATCGTCACCTCCAGGCCGTCCAGCACCCAGACCGTGCCGAGGCCGATCACCACCCGCCAGTGCCAGCGCGACCACGGCAGCCGGTCCAGCCGGGCCGGCACCCGGGTCCGCACCGCGGCCGCCGCCCGGGCCGGATCGTGCAGCTCCTCGGCTTCGCTCACGGCGCCCTCCCTGGCACTCGCGGGTACACCCTCGGTCGTACGCGTACCGTTGAGCTGAGGGGTACCCAGGCGGCCCCTCGGCCAGCCGCGCCGCCCGTCGGGTTCACCCGGCCGCGGCACCGTCGGCGGCCCGTCCCGCACCGAGGGGAGCAGCCGTCATGACCACCCGGACCGACCCCGGACACCGGCTCGAACACCGCTGGCCCGCCGTGCTCGTCGTGCTGCTCGCGGTCGCGGTGCTGGTGCTGCTGATCGCCCTGCTGGCCACCTTCCCGATCTCGTCCTCCTGAGCGCCGCCGTGCCCACCGTGGACCCCCGGGCCGCCCGCCGCGGACCGCTGGACCTGCTCCCGCCGGAGCTGCGCCGGCTGCTGCGCCCGGCGCCGCCGGAGCCGGGACCGCCGATGCTCGCCAAGCCCGCCGAGCCGGAGGCGATCGGCACCCTCGGCGCGGGCTGGCTCTTCGAACGCAAACTGGACGGCATCCGGCTGCTCGCCGACCGCGGCGGCGAGCGGGTGCGGCTCAGCTCCCGCACCGGCCGCCCGCAGCAGGGCGTCTACCCCGAGATCGCCGCGGCGCTGGCCGCCCAGCCCGCGTCCGACTTCGCCGTCGACGGCGAGGTGGTCGCGCTGCACGAGGGCCGCACCGACTTCGGCCGGCTCCAACAGCGGATGCAGCTCACCGACCCCCGGGCGGTGCGGGCCAGCCCCGTCGAGGTGAGCTACTTCGTCTTCGACCTGCTGCGCCTCGACGGCCAGGACACCACCCGGCTGCCGCTGACCGCCCGCAAGACGCTGCTCAAGGCGGCCCTCGACTGGACCGGACCGCTGCACTGGACCGCCCACCGCACGGGTGGCGGTGCCAAGTTGCTGGCGCAGGCGGCGGCCGCCGGCTGGGAGGGCGTGATCGCCAAGCGGGCCGACTCCGCCTACCTGCACAGCCGCTCCACCGCCTGGCTCAAGTTCAAGTGCGGCGGCGTCCAGGAGTTCGTGATCGGCGGCTACACCGAGCCGGCCGGCAGCCGGATCGGGTTCGGCGCGCTGCTGCTCGGCTACTACGAGCAGGGACTGCTGCACTACGCCGGGAAGGTCGGCACCGGCTTCGACACCGCGACGCTGCGGGTGCTGCGGCCCTACCTCGACCGGCTGGAGCAGCCGCACCCCGCCTTCTACGACCGGGTCGCGGAGCCGGGCGCGCACTGGGTCCGCCCGGTGCTGGTCGCCCAGGTCGGGTTCACCGAGTGGACCAGGGCCGGGCTGCTGCGCCAGCCCAGGTTCCTCGGCATCCGCGACGACAAGCCGGCGGCGCAGGTGGGGCGGGCGGGGTGAGGCCGGGGGTGTGCCGGGCGGGGTGCGCCAGGCGGGGTGAGGCCGGGCGGGGTGGGCCGGGCTCACCCCGGGCCACGGGTCAGCGGCGCTCGCGCAGGGCGGCGGCCGCCCGCTCGGCCTGCTTCTTCTCCTGCTCGACCTGCTTCTCCTTGACCCGCACCGCCTCCTTGCGGACGTCCTCCTGGGTCATCCGCTCGCGCCGCAGCCAGTCCGGGCAGTTGCTCTTCAGGTCCTCGATCTCGGCGGTGGTGAGCGCCTCGGTCACCCCGCCGCGGGCCAGGCCGGAGACGGAGACGCCGAGCTTGGCAGCGACCACCGGGCGCGGGTGCGGGCCGTTGCGCCGCAGCTCGACCAGCCAGGTCGGGGGCTCGGCCTGCAGCGAGTTGAGCTCCTCGCGGGAGACGACGCCCTCCTGGAACTCGGCGGGCGTGGCGGGGAGGTACACGCCGAGCTTCTTCGCCGCGGTGGCGGGCTTCATGGTCTGGGTCGTCTTCGGCTTGAGCGATGTCATGGTCACCAGGGTAAGCGAGTTTGGGCCCACTCCGATCACGGACGGTAGCCTGGCCCCGTGACAGTGAACCAGGTGACCGAGCCCTTCCGCCTCGCGTACGTGCCGGGCGTCACTCCCGGCAAGTGGATCAGGGTCTGGGAGGAGCGCCTGCCGCAGGTGCCGCTCACCCTGGTCCCGGTCGCCGCGCCGGAGGGCGAACAGGTGCTCAAGGACGGCGCGGCCGACGCCGGGCTGATCCGGCTGCCGGTCGACCGCACGGTGCTCAGCGCGATCCCGCTCTACACCGAGACCACGGTCGTCGTGCTCCCCAAGGACCACCTGCTCACCGCCGCCGACGAGGTGCTGGTCGAGGACCTGGCGGACGAGGTGATCTGGCACCCGCTGGACGAGACCATCGCGTGGCCGACCCGCCCGGGCAAGCCCGCCTACGAGCGGCTCGCCACCACGGCGGAGGCCGTCGAGGTGGTGGCCTCCGGCGTCGGCCTGCTGGTCGTCCCGCAGTCCCTGGCCCGGCTGCACCACCGCCGCGACCTCACCTACCGCCCGGTGCCGGACGCGGCGCAGTCCCAGGTCGCGCTCTGCTGGCCGGAGGCGCGGACCACGGACCTGGTCGAGGAGTTCATCGGCATCGTCCGCGGCCGCACGGTCAACAGCTCGCGCGGCCGCGGCCAGGCGGCGGAGCCGGCCAAGGCGGGCGGGCAGGGCAAGGCGGGCGGGCAGGGCAAGGCGGGCGGGCCGGCCAAGGCTGGCGGGCAGCAGCGGGCGGGCGCGGGGTCGGGCGCGGGCC
>NZ_JBNQTI010000132.1:10435-26764 GCF_050325825.1 Kitasatospora sp. LaBMicrA B282 | reverse complement strand
CCCCCCCCCTTCTTGCCTGCGCCTGTGCGGCTGCCGGCCGGCGGCCTGGCCCGGCTGCGCAGCCGGGCCTACTGGAACACCCCGCGCCGGGTCCGTGCGCTGACCGCGGCCGCGATCGCCGCCCTGCTGCTCTTCGCCGGGGTGGCGTGGACGGTGCTCGGCGGCGCCCGGGACAGCGTGGACGCGATCGGCCACCACAGCGCGCCGCAGGCCGAGCGGGCCTCCGACCTCTACTTCGCGCTCAGCGACCTGGACGCCCAGGCGGCCAACCTGCTGCTGGTCGGCGGCGACGACGCCGACGCCGCCAAGCGGATGGCCGTCCAGGACACCTACGACCAGCGCCGGGCCCAGGCCGACACCGACCTGGAACAGGCCACCGAGGCGCTCTCCGGTGACCCGGCCGGCCGCAAGGCGGTGCAGGGCGAGTTGGACGGGCTCGGCCGGTACGAGGCCCTGGTGGCCCGCTCCGACCTGCAGGAGAGCACCGCCAAGTCGCTGCCCGGCAAGCCCTCGGCGGACGCCCTGGCCACCTACCAGCAGGCCACCGACCTGCTGCGCAGCACCCTGCTGCCGGACGCCGACCAGGTGGCCAACGCGAACGCGGCCAACGTCAACGGCACCTACCGGGCGCAGACCGACGCGCTCGGCTCCGGCTGGTGGTGGCTGCTGCTGACCGGTCTGCTCGCGCTCCTGCTGCTGGCCGCACTGCAGCGCACCCTGACCGTCCGTTACCGCCGGCTGATCAGCCCGCCGCTGGTGGCCGCCCTGCTGCTCACCGTGGTCGGCCTCGGCTACGGCCTCTCGCTGGTCTCCGCGACCAAGGACCACCTGCACACCGCCAAGGTGGACGCCTACGACTCGGTGATCGCGCTCGGCCGGGCCAAGGCGGTGGCCTACGACAGCAACGCCGACGAGAGCCGCTGGCTGAGCGACCCGGGCCGGGCCGACGGCTACCAGCAGGCGTTCCTGACCAAGACCCAGCAGGTCGCGGACTTCTCCGGCGCCACGCTGGACGACTACAACGACCGGCTCGGCCAGGCGATCACCGCGCACCAGGGTGCCGGCCACCCGGTCTCCTTCGGCGGTTTCCTCGGCGACGAGGAGCGCAACATCACCTTCCCCGGCGAGCAGCAGGCCGCCGACCGGGTGCTCGCCGACTGGCTGACCTACCAGCAGGACGACCGGAAGATCCGGCAGTTCCAGCAGGACGGCAAGCTCAACCAGGCGATCGCCTTCGACACCGGCACCGCGGTCGGCCAGTCGGACGGCGACTTCTCGAAGCTGAGCGACGACTTCGACCAGGTGATCGGGATCAACCAGAAGGCCTTCGACCAGGCCGTGCAGCAGAGCGACGACGCGCTCGGCACCGGCGCGGGCGTCGCCGCCGGCCTGCTGCTGGCCGGCGCGCTGGCCCTCACCGTGCTGGCCGTGCGGCCCCGCCTGCGCGAGTACCGCTGACCACGTCGACCACCGACGGCGTCACTCCGTGGCCCTGGTGCTCCCCGGTTGCCGGGGCAGCGCCAGGGCCACCGTGTCGGCGAACTCCCGCACCGCACTGGTGCGGGAGACCACCCGGCCGCTGTGCACCACCAGCCGGCTGTGGCCGCCGGCCAGCGCACCGGCCAGGCTGTCCCCGCGCACCGCGAGCAGCTCGGCCGGGAAGCCGGCGTCCACCCGGACCACCGGCAGGCCCATCAGCTGCCGGGCCTGGCTGCTGACCGCCTCGTAGGCGGCCGTCACCCCGAGCGCGCCACCGGCCGCCAGCAGGTAGGCGGCCTCCAGCGGGTCGGCCCGGCCGACCGGGGTCACCGCGTCCCGCAGCGCCCCGCTGCCGGCCGCCAGCGGCACCTGGCTGTCGGTCAGCTCCCGCACCACCGCCGGGCCAAGGCCGCCCGGCGGGCCCTCCAGCGCGCCGCAGCAGCCGTTCTGCGGCAGGCAGACCACCCGCAGCCCGGCCCCGCGCAGCACCGCGCCGCCCCCGGGCGCCAGCCGGTCGCACGGGCCCACCACGACCCGCGGCCGCAGCGGCGCCAGCAGCGTGGCCAGCCGGGCCAGCACCACCGGGTCGGCAGCGCGCAGGTGCAGGTCCAGGGGGCAGTCGAAGTCGGTCGCCGCGGCCAGCACGGTCTGCACGTAGCCGACCGGGTCCGGGTCCAGCTCCGGGCAGCCGCCGACCGCGTCCGCGCCCATCCGCAGCGCCTCGCGCAGCTGGGCCCGCCCGTCCGCCCCGGCCGCCCCGGTGAGCAGCCGGGGCACCGCCACCGCCTGCAGCTCGGCCAGCCCGCGCAGCGCCTGCCGGGCGGTGAGCACCGCGTCCAGCCGGTGCAGCCCGTGCGCGTCGCCGATCCGGACGTGGCTGCGCTGTGCCGTGGCGCCGTAGCCGAGCGAGGTGAGCGCGGCCTCGGTGACCCGGCGCACCAGCTCGCCGGGTTCGCCGGGCCCGGGGCGGGTGTCGGCGTCCCGGGCGGTGAAGGCGGTGTCGTGGTGGGCGTGCGGCTCGGCGGGGGCGGGCAGCAGCAGGTAGCCGGTCAGGTCGATCCGGGCGCCGGTGGCCACGGTGGGGCCGTCGCCGCCGGCGGCGGCCAGCACGGCGGGCGGCAGCGCGGACTGGGGGAGCGGACCGAGGCTGCCGGCGGTGCCGACCGCCTGGATCCGGTCGCCGCTGATCCGCACGTCGACCACCCGGCCGTCGGCCAGCCTGGCATTGCTGAGCAGCAGCACCGGGCCGTGGCCGAGCGGGTTGCGGCCGCCACCGCTCATCGCCGGCTCCTCCCCGTCGGTCCCGTCCGCTCCCGGGGCCTGCTCCCGTCGCGGGCGCCGCTGGGGATGCGCTGACGGGGGGTCGCGGGTCGGGAGATCACTGGCGGCCGAGCCTAGGGTCAGCGCGGGCGTGGCGCGGGGAGGCTCGCTGCGGGGCGGGTCGCCGGGGAAGCCACGGAGCCTTCGAACGCCCGACCCCGAACCGGTGGTCGGTTCGAGCCGCGGACCTGCGATCTTGCGGCCGGCATACGGATTTCACCTCTGGCCCCGAACCGTGTAATCTCTTCCTCGTTCAACCGGTTCGCCCCTATAGCTCAGTCGGTAGAGCGTCTCCATGGTAAGGAGAAGGTCTGCGGTTCGATTCCGCATGGGGGCTCTGGTGAACGGGATTCCGCTCGTCGGATCCTGATCACCAAAGCGGTGTAGCTCAGTTGGTAGAGCAAGCGGCTCATAATCGCTGTGTCACCGGTTCAAGTCCGGTCACCGCTACCCCGCGTAGTCGATCGGGAGTTCACTCTCCCGATCGGCTACTCTTGTCGTGTCATCACCCATTGTCCAAGGAAGGCACTCCCGTGGCTGCCACCGACGTCCGCCCGAAGATCACGCTGGCCTGCGTGGAGTGCAAGGAGCGGAACTACATCACCAAGAAGAACCGGCGTAACGACCCGGACCGTCTTGAGCTGAAGAAGCACTGCCCCCGCTGCAACTCGCACACGGCGCACCGCGAGACCCGCTGACCCCCTGGGGAGTCGCCGGGCCTGCCGCGCCAGGTCTGCCTTCAGGCCGCACCCTCCGGGGTGCGGCCTGAAGTCGTTTCCGCCCCGTTCTTCCCCTGCGGTCCTTCTAGGAGACAGCCCCATGGCCCTCGACCCCTCCTTCATCGGGCGGAGCTATCCGCCCACCGACCCGTACGAGGTGGGCCGCGAGAAGATCCGCGAGTTCGCCGCCGCGATCGGTGACGACAACCCGGTCTACGGCGACCGCGAGGCGGCCAAGGCGCTCGGCCACCCGGACGTGATCGCGCCGCCGACCTTCCCGTTCTCCATCAGCTACGCCGCCGCCGCCCAGGTGGTGCTCGACCCCGACCTCGGGCTGGACTTCAGCCGGGTGGTGCACGGCGACCAGAAGTTCGTCTACAGCCGCCCGCTGCGGGCCGGCGACCGGGTCCGTTGCACGATCAGCATCGACAACATCAAGTCGCTGGCCGGCAACGACGTGCTCACCGTGCGCGGCGAGATCGCCGAGGAGAGCGGCGAGCACGTGGTGACCAGCATCATGACCCTGGTCGCGCGCGCGGCCGACGACGAGGCGGGGGAGTAGCGCCATGGCTGTCAGCTTCGACGAGGTCGCGGTCGGCACCGAACTGCCCGCCAGGTCCTTCCCGGTGACCCGCGCCACACTGGTCCGCTACGCGGGCGCCTCCGGCGACTTCAACCCGATCCACTGGAACGAGAAGTTCGCCCGCGAGGTCGGCCTGCCGGACGTGATCGCGCACGGCATGTTCACCATGGCCGAGGCGGTCCGGGTGGTCACCGACTGGACCGGCGACCCGGCCGCGGTCGTCGAGTACGGGGTCCGGTTCACCCGGCCCGTGGTGGTGCCCAACGACGACCTGGGCGCTGTGATCGAGGTCACCGGCAAGGTGGCCAAGCTGCTGGACGACCGTCGGGTGCAGGTCGACCTGGTGGTCACCAGCGGCGGGCAGAAGGTGCTCGGGATGTCGCGGGCCGTGGTCCAGCTGGCCTGAGCCGCGCCGCAGGACCCCGAGCCGCGCCGCAGGACGGGCGTCGCCCCCGGACCGGCCCGGGGGCGGCGCCCGTCATCCACTACCGTGGAGCGCGTGCACGTGACCGAGAACGCCCCCCTGGCCCCGCTGACCACGCTGCGGCTCGGCGGCCCCGCCCGCCGCCTGGTGACCGCGCGCACCGACGCCGAGGTGATCGAAGCCGTCCGCAGCGCCGACGCGGCCGGCGAGCCGCTGCTGGTGATCGGCGGCGGCAGCAACCTGGTGATCGGCGACGCCGGCTTCGCCGGCACCGTGCTGCGGATCGCCACCACCGGCCGGACGCTGGCGGGCACCGCGCTGGAGCTGGCGGCCGGCGAGGTCTGGGCGGACGCGGTGGCGCACACCGTCGAGGCGGGCCTGGCGGGCATCGAGTTCCTGGCCGGCATCCCCGGCTCGGCCGGCGCCACTCCGGTGCAGAACGTCGGCGCCTACGGCCAGGAGGTCGCCCAGACCATCACCGAGGTGGTCGCCTACGACCGGCAGGCCGGCGCGGCGGTCACCCTGCCCGCGGCCGACTGCGACTTCTCCTACCGGCACAGCCGGTTCAAGGCCGATCCCGAGCGCTACGTGGTGCTCCGGGTCCGGTTCGCCCTCGAGGGCGCCGGCGGCGCGTCCAGCCCGGTCCGCTACGCCGAGGTGGCCAAGACCCTGGGCGTGGAGGCCGGGGAGCGGGTGCCGCTGCGGACCGCCTTCGAGACGGTGCTGGCACTGCGCGCGGGCAAGGGCATGGTGCTCGACCCGACGGACCACGACACGTGGTCGGCCGGGTCCTTCTTCACCAATCCGGTGCTGACCCCCGAGCAGTACCAGGACTTCCGACAGCGGCTGGCCGAGCGTTCGCTCACGGCCCCCGCCTTCCCCGCACCGGACGGCCTGACCAAGACCTCGGCCGCCTGGCTGATCGACCGGGCCGGCTTCGCCAAGGGCTACGGCAGCGGTCCGGCCACCCTCTCCACCAAGCACACGCTGGCGCTGACCAACCGCGGCCGGGCGACCACCGCGGACCTGCTCGCCCTGGCCCGGGAGATCCAGGCGGGCGTGCACGCGGTGTTCGGCGTCCGGCTGGTCAACGAGCCGGTGCTGGTGGGCGTCGAACTCTGACGGGACGCGCGCTAGCGGGACGAGCGCCGCATCACGGCGAAGGCGATCAGGGCGACCAGCAGGATCAGCACGAACGCCGAGAAGCCGAGCCCGACGCCGTGGGTGCCGCGGTACCAGTAGCTGTGGTGGACCACGTACACGTGGTGGACCACCACGTGATGGGTGGTGCTGGTGTAGTGGGAGCCACCGGAGGTGGTCGTGGTGTGGGTCGTCGTATGAGTGGTCGTATGACTACCAGTGAGATGAGAGCTCATGAGGCGTCAGCTTCCCACGGCCGCTCCCGGCTTGGTCAACCAGGTGTCGATCTCGCCCAGCAGCTCCTTGCGCACCCACTCCGGGGCACGTGAACCGCGCACCGACTGGCGGGCCAGTTCCGCCAGCTCGGCGTCGGAGAAGCCGTGCACGGTGCGGGCCAGCTCGTACTGGGCGGCCAGCCGGGAGCCGAAGAGCAGCGGGTCGTCGGCGCCCAGCGCGATCGGCACCCCGGCCTCGAAGAGCCTGCGCAGCGGCACCGCCGGCGCCTGCTCGTAGACCCCGAGCGCCACGTTGGAGGCCGGGCAGACCTCGCAGGTGACCTGCCGGTCGGCCAGCCGCTGCATCAGCCGCGGGTCCTCGGCGGCCCGCACCCCGTGCCCGATCCGGCCGGCGCCCAGGTCGTCCAGGCAGTCGCGGACCGACTCGGGGCCGGCCAGCTCCCCGCCGTGCGGGGCGGCCAGCAGGTCGGCCCTGCGGGCGATCGCGAAGGCCCGGTCGAAGTCCCGGGCCAGGCCGCGCCGCTCGTCGTTGGAGAGCCCGAAGCCGACCACGCCCGCGTCCTGGTAGCGCACGGCCAGCCGGGCCAGCGTGCGGGCGTCCATCGGCGACTTCATCCGGTTCGCGGCGACCAGGACCCGGATCCCCACGCCGGTGCTGCCCGCGGCCTCGGCGACCGCGTCCAGGATCAGCTCCAGGGCCGGGATCAGCCCGCCCAGGCGGGGCGCGTAGGAGGTCGGGTCGACCTGGATCTCCAGCCAGCGGGAGCCGTCCGCCACCTCGTCCTCGGCGGTCTCCCGGACCAGCCGGCGGATGTCCTGCTCGTCGCGCAGCACCGAGCGGGCGGTGTCGTAGAGGCGCTGGAAGCGGAACCAGCCGCGCTCGTCGGTGGCGCGCAGCTTCGGCGGCGTCCCCTTGCTCAGCGCCTCCGGCAGCCGGACCCGGTGCTTCTCGGCCAGCTCCAGCAGCGTGGTCGGGCGCATCGAGCCGGTGAAGTGCAGGTGCAGATGGGCCTTGGGCAGCGTCCGGACGTCCCGCTGCGGCACTGCTTGCTGTTCCACGGCTAGCTCCATTGCCGAATCCTGCCGCATCGACCCCGGAAACGGGAACCGCCCCGGCCACATCCCCCGAAGGAGTGCATATCCCTCGAAGGAGTGAGCGGGGCGGTTCGCCGGGAGCCGGCGGCGGGCGTCAGTCGCGGGCCTCGCCCAGCAGCTTCTGCACCCGGCTGATCCCCTCGACCAGGTCGGCGTCGCCCAGCGCGTAGGAGAGCCGCAGGTAACCGGGGGTGCCGAAGGCCTCGCCCGGGACCACCGCGACCTCGGCCTCGTCCAGGATCAGCGCGGCCAGCTCGCCGGAGGTCTGCGGTCGCTTGCCGCGGATCTCCTTGCCGAGCAGCGCCTTGACCGACGGGTAGGCGTAGAAGGCGCCCTTGGGCTCGGGGCAGAGGACGCCCTCGATCTCGTTGAGCATCCGCACGATGGTCTGGCGGCGGCGGTCGAAGGCGACCTTCATCTCGTTGACTGCGGTCAGGTCCCCGCTGACCGCGGCCAGCGCGGCCACCTGGGCGACGTTGCTCACGTTGGAGGTGGCGTGCGACTGCAGGTTGGTCGCGGCGGCCACCACGTCCTTGGGGCCGATCAGCCAGCCCACCCGCCAGCCGGTCATCGCGTAGGTCTTGGCCACCCCGTTGACCACGATGCACTTGTCGGCCAGCTCCGGCAGCAGCGCGGGCAGCGAGGTGAAGGTGGCGTCGCCGTAGACCAGGTGCTGGTAGATCTCGTCGGTCAGCACCCACAGGCCGTGCTCGACCGCCCAGCGGCCGATCGCCTCGGTCTCGGCCTCGGTGTAGACCGAGCCGGTCGGGTTGGACGGCGAGACGAAGAGCACCGCCTTGGTGTTCGCGGTGCGGACCGACTCCAGCTGCTCGACCGAGACCTTGTAGTCGGTGGTCTCGTCGGCCACCAGCTCGACCGGGACGCCGCCGGCCAGCCGGATCGCCTCCGGGTACGTGGTCCAGTACGGCGCCGGCACGATGACCTCGTCACCCGGGTCCAGGATCGCGGCGAAGGCCTCGTAGATGGCCTGCTTGCCACCGTTGGTCACCAGCACCTGGGAGGCGTCGACCTGGTAGCCGGAGTCGCGCAGGGTCTTGGCCGCGATGGCCGCGCGCAGCTCGGGCAGGCCGGCCGCCGGGGTGTACCGGTGGTTCTTCGGGTCCCGGCAGGCCGCGACGGCGGCCTCGACGATGTAGTCGGGGGTGGGGAAGTCCGGCTCGCCGGCCCCGAAGCCGATCACCGGGCGGCCGGCCGCCTTGAGGGCCTTGGCCTTGGCGTCGACCGCGAGGGTGGCGGACTCGGCGATGGCGCCGATCCGGGCGGAGACCCGGCGCTGGGCGGCGGAGGACACGTTCGCGGGGGTGGAGTCGCTCATACCTGCATCGTCGCAGAAGCCGCCTGGCCCCTGCTCGACTGTTTCACGATCCGTACCTGACATGGAGGGGCGCGGTGAAGAGGTTCGACCAAACGCCGTGGAACCCGTACACTCACTGATCGACGGCAGCGACCGCCACCGACAGACCCGAAGCGTGCACCACGCCCACGGTCCGATGGGGTAGGTTATGCCTCACTCCGGCACCGCGAGGCGCCGAAGGGCACTAGCTCAATTGGTAGAGCACCGGTCTCCAAAACCGGCGGTTGGGGGTTCAAGTCCCTCGTGCCCTGCTGCTCGATCATCGTCCAGCCCGTTCGCTCCACAAGAGCGAGCGGGCTTGACGCGGAGTGGGCAGTGCATCTTCAGTAGTTCAGCTCAGCCAGTAGTTCCCAGCCAGCACTGCGCCGGATCGCCCGTGCTCACATGGCACGTCAGTGACCTTCGGCAGGACCCGGATTCAGGTGAGGACGAGTGACGGAGACCACGGGCTCCACCGCAACGCCTGAGAGCGGCAACCCCGAGGGTGCCGAGGACGCGACCCTGCTCGCGGAGGCGGTCGAGGACGCTGCGGTCGAGGAGATCGCACCGCTCTCCCGCCGTGCGCGCAAGCGCGCGAACAAGGCGTCCGGCGAGGGCAAGGCGGCCGGCAAGCGCGCCAAGAAGGGCCTCTTCGCCCGCACCGGCCTGTACTACCGGCAGATCATCGCCGAGCTCCGCAAGGTCGTCTGGCCCACCCGCAGCGAGCTGATGAACTACACCGCCGTCGTGGTGACCTTCGTGGTCGTCATGATCGGCCTGGTCGCGACCCTGGACTGGGGCTTCGCCAAGGCCAGCTTCTGGATCTTCGGCTGAGCAAGCCCCGATCCAGCTCCCCATAGCTTCACCACCCGACCCGGGTCGGCCCCTCAAGAGCACCAACGGGGGACCGCCCGGGTCGAGCTGTCGCCGCCGTGCGGACGATCCAGCTACCGTTGACTCGGTACTGTTGGGACTTCGAGTCGTCGCCACCGGCAGCCCGTGCCACCGGGTCCGCGGGGCGGCGCGGCTCGTAGCCGTACCATCTCCACCCCTCCAGGAAAGAAGCAGCCACCGTGTCTGAGTCCCCCCTGTACGACGCCGACGACCAGGATGCGGCCGCCGCCGAGGCCTTCGCTGCCGCCGAGGACTCTGCCGGGGACGCCGAGCAGATCATCGACGCCGTGAACGGTGACGAGGACGAGGTCGCGGCCGAGGAGGCCGGGGCCGACGAGGGCGCCGAGCTGCTCGAGGCGGGCGAGGACGACACCGAGGCCGACGCCGACGAGGCCTTCGCCGCGGCGTTCGCCGCCGCCACCGAGGACGCCGACGCCGACGAGGAGGCCGCCGAGGCCGTCGTCGAGGAGACCGTCGCCGAGGCCGACGCCGCCGAGGTCGTCGTCGAGGAGGCCGTCGAGGTCGAGCAGGTCGAGGAGCCGGCCGAGGAGGTCGACCCGGTCGCCAAGTTCCGCGAGGAGCTGCGCACCCTGCCCGGCGAGTGGTACGTGATCCACACCTACGCCGGCTACGAGAACCGGGTGAAGCAGAACCTGGAGCAGCGCGCCGTCTCGCTCAACGTCGAGGAGTACATCTTCCAGGCCGAGGTGCCGCAGGAGGAGGTCGTCCAGATCAAGAACGGCGACCGCAAGACCATCCGGCAGAACAAGCTCCCCGGCTACGTCCTGGTCCGCCTGGACCTGACCGCCGAGTCCTGGGGCGTGGTGCGCAACACCCCGGGTGTCACCGGCTTCGTCGGCAACGCCTACGACCCGTACCCGCTGACCCTGGACGAGGTCGTCAAGATGCTCGCCCCCGACGTCGAGCGCGCCGCCGCCAAGGAGGCCGGCAAGCCCTCGCCGGTCCGCCCGGCCGAGATCCAGGTGCTCGACTTCGAGGTCGGCGACTCGGTCACCGTCACCGACGGTCCGTTCGCCACCCTGCAGGCCACCATCAACGAGATCAACCCGGACTCGAAGAAGGTCAAGGGCCTGGTCGAGATCTTCGGTCGCGAGACCCCGGTCGAGCTGTCGTTCGACCAGATCCAGAAGAACTGACACCAGTCTTCGGTTCCGGGGCGGGGCGACGCTCCCGCCCCGGAGCCGTTTTGGCCGGGCGGCGCATTCCGCGTTAGCCTGGTCCGCTGTGTGTACGCATACCCGGGTGTCGCCCCGGAGCCGTGCACACGTCCATCGAAGGAAGGACCCGGAGAGACATGCCTCCCAAGAAGAAGAAGGTCACGGGGCTTATCAAGCTCCAGATCAACGCCGGTGCGGCCAACCCGGCCCCGCCGGTCGGCCCCGCGCTGGGTCAGCACGGCGTCAACATCATGGAGTTCTGCAAGGCCTACAACGCCGCGACCGAGTCGCAGCGTGGCATGGTCGTGCCGGTGGAGATCACGGTCTACGAGGACCGCACCTTCACCTTCATCACCAAGACCCCGCCGGCCGCGCGCCTCATCCTGAAGGCCGCGGGCATCGAGAAGGGCTCCGGCGAGCCGCACAAGACCAAGGTCGCCAAGCTGACCTCGGCCCAGGTGCGCGAGATCGCCACCACCAAGATGCCCGACCTCAACGCCAACGACCTGGACGCCGCGGAGAAGATCATCGCGGGTACCGCCCGGTCCATGGGCGTCGTCGTCGAGGGCTGAACACCCTTCTCGTCCCAGTGGTAGGGCCCGCGCGGCCCGGAACACCACGACTCCACGAAACTCAGGAGCAGCAGTGAAGCGCAGCAAGGCCCTCAAGGCCGCCGACCTCAAGGTCGACCCGGCCCGCCTGTACGCCCCGCTCGAGGCCGTCCGCCTCGCCCGGGAGACCTCCACCACCAAGTTCGACGCGACCGTCGAGGTTGCCATGCGTCTGGGCGTCGACCCGCGCAAGGCCGACCAGATGGTCCGCAGCACCGTCAACCTGCCGCACGGTACCGGTAAGACCGCCCGGGTCCTGGTCTTCGCGACCGGTGACCGTGCCGCGGCTGCGGAGGCTGCTGGCGCCGACATCGTCGGCTCCGACGAGCTGATCGACGAGGTCGCCAAGGGTCGTCTGGACTTCGACGCCGTCGTCGCCACCCCGGACCTGATGGGCAAGGTCGGCCGCCTGGGCCGCGTGCTCGGTCCCCGTGGTCTGATGCCGAACCCGAAGACCGGCACGGTCACCGTGGACGTGGCGAAGGCTGTCACGGACATCAAGGGCGGCAAGATCGAGTTCCGCGTCGACAAGCACTCGAACCTGCACTTCATCATCGGCAAGGCGTCCTTCACCGACGAGCAGCTCGTCGAGAACTACGCCGCGGCGCTGGACGAGGTGCTGCGGGCCAAGCCGTCCGCCGCCAAGGGTCGCTACATCAAGAAGACCGCGTTCTCGACCACCATGGGCCCCGGCATCCAGGTGGACCCGAACCGCACCCGCAACCTCCTGACCGAGGAGGACCCGGCAGCTGTCTGATGACGGCCGGGTCGGGCCTCGGCTGAGGCCCGATGCTTCCCCAGGGCCCGTGCTCCGCAAGGAGCGCGGGCCCTGTTGCATGTCCGGAACCGGGAACCTGCATGTCCGGAACCGGGAACCGAAACCCCTTTTCAGCTTGTCTTCATGGTCGGCTAGAGTCCGGCAGGTCATCTGAGAAACGTACGGAACAGAAGTGCCCGGACCGGGTACTCAGAGGGGGAAATCGTGCGCATCGCGCGTATCGCCGTGTCACTGACCATTCCGGCCCTGCTCGTGGGCTCGCTCGCCGCGTGCAGCAGCAGCTCCAAGTCGGGCAACGGTGCCACCGGTGGCGCCGCGGGCGTGCCCGCCGCCGCGCCGAACCTCGACCCGAAGGGCGAGATGCTCGCCGCCGCCGCCGTGATGCAGAAGGCCGGCAGCGCCAACGTCACGATGAGCACGCCGGGCGACACCAGCGGCGACGGCACCGGCGTCTACCAGTGGGCCGGCCAGGGGGCGCTCGACCTCCAGGGCAAGGACAAGGGCAAGCCGGTGAAGATGCGGGTCGTCAACGGCAGCGCCTACATGGGCGCCGACGACACCGGGGCGGCCGCGATGGGCGGCAAGCACTGGATCGACATGAGCAGCATGACGGCCGCCATGGGCGGCGCCGGCGCGGACCCGTTCACCGGGCTCTTCGTGCTGCTGAACCCGGCCAACGAGCTGACCGTCGCCTCCCAGAGCAGCACCCTGACCAAGGTCGGCACCGAGCAGGTCGGCGGAGGCTCCACCACCCACTACCGCAGCTCCACGCCGGCCGCGGACCTGGTGGCCAAGCTGCCGAACCTCACCGACGCCCAGCGCAAGGCCGCCCAGTCGATGGCCTCCGAGGGCGGCGCCAACCTGATCTTCGACTTCTGGCTGAACGGCAAGCACGAGCTGGTCCAGATGGAGCAGCAGAACTCCGACAGCTCCTCGCCGGCCCCCGCCGCGAGCCCGAGCGACAGCAGCGACAGCAGCGCCACCATGATCCAGTTCACCAACCTCGGCGTGAAGGTGAACGTCAGCGCGCCGGCGGCGAGCGACGTGGCCAGCCCGGCCGACGCGGCCAAGTGGTTCGCCGCGCAGGGCAGCGACAACAGCAACAACTGAGGCGCCCGGGGAAACCCCAAGGAAAGGGGACTCGCATGACCAGTACGCGTACCCGCACCCTCGCCGCCGCGGCCCTGGTGGCCACCCTGGCCGTCGGCGCCACGGCGTGCGGCGGTGGCAAGTCGACCGGCGGCCAGGGGCAGGCCGAGGGCGGCGCGCCGACCAAGGCCGCCGCGGGCAACCCGGCTCCGGCCCAGTCGCCGGTCGACGTCACGCCGGTGGGCTTCCTGCAGCAGGTCACCAAGAAGACCAGCGAGCAGAAGTCGGCGAAGATCACCGAGGAGATCAAGACCCAGAACGGTGACATCACCGCGGCCGGGCCGGTCTCCTGGGCGAGCGGCATGCAGGGCTCGATGACCATCCAGATGCCCATGCTGGCCGAGAAGCTCGGCACCGACGGCGCGGTGGACGCGGTCTACCTGCCCGATGCCATGTACATGAACATGCACATGCCGCAGTCGATGGTGGACCAGATGGGCGGCAAGCACTGGTTCAAGTACGCCTACGCGGACCTGGCCAAGCTGATGGGCCCGGCCGGTGCCAGCCTGAAGAACGGGCTGACCAACGCCGACCCGGTCACCGCGGTGCAGAACATGATCGCCTCGAACCAGGTGACCAAGGTCGGCCCGGACAGCGTCGACGGCACCCCGGCGACCCACTACACGGCCGACCTGACCCTGGACCAGCTGTCCGGCCAGGGCAGCTCGCTCACGCCGGACCAGGTCTCGGGGCTGCGCCAGCAGCTCCAGTCGCAGGGCATCAGCAAGGCGCACTACGACGTCTGGGTCAGCGACCAGGGCCTGCTGCTCAAGCAGGAGTCCAAGTCCGAGACGGCGAACGGTCCGATCGACATGTCGGCGACCTACTCCGACTACGGCGTGGCGGTCACCGCCCAGGCGCCGGCGGCCGACGACACCCTGGACTTCGCCCAGCTGATCCAGCAGAACGGCGGTCTCGGCGGTGGGCTGGGCAGTGGCCTGAGCGGCGGCCCGGGCGGCGGAAGCGCCGCAAGCTGACCCCCTGAGGGGTGCCCGGCGATCGCATGGCACCCTGAGGGGAACAGGACCGGACCGGGAGGCGAGCGTGGCGGGAGCGCGCAGGGTGACGGGCGCGGCAGCGGCCGCGCTCGCTCTGGCCGCTGCCCTGGCGGCCTGCGGCGGCTCGGCCGGCCACGCCGTGGTCGGCGCCACGCCCTCCCCGTCCACCGCCTCCCCGTCGCCCTCGGAGAGCAGGCCCAGCGACCGCTCGCCGCAGGGCGTGCTGCTCTCCGCCGAGCAGGTGCTGCAGACCGCCCGGCGGGCCAAGCTGAGCTACCGCTTCGACGGTCCGGACGGCACCGGCGAGACCGCCGACGGGGTGCTCTACTGGGCGCCCAAGACGATCATGCAGCTGACCCGGACCACCCAGGGCACCACCCAGCAGCTGATCATCATGGACACCGTGGCCTACCAGGGCGGCGATGCGGCCACCGCGGCCAGGCTGGGCGGCAAGCACTGGGCGAAGAGCACCGGTCCGACGCTGCCGGACGGCCGGCAGGACACCCCGTTCGCCGCGCTGGTGGACCAGCTCAACCCGTTGCAGGCGGTGACCGCCGCGGCCTCCGCGCCGGACCTGCAGAAGCTCGGTGAGGAGAAGGTGGGCGACGGGACCGCGGAGCACTACTCCGCCACCGTCTCGGTCGCGGACTACGCGGCCGCCCAGCAGAACCTGCTCACCCCCGAGCGGCGGCAGCAGCTGGCCGCCGCGCTCGGCCAGGGCGGGGTGACCAGCCTCACCCTGGACCTCTGGCTCAACGACAAGGACCAGCTGGTCCAGCTGCAGCGCTCCGGCCTCGGCAGCGGCGGCGACCTGGAGCAGGTGATCCAGTACAGCCAGTTCGGCGACCAGCAGCTCTCGGTCACCTCGCCGCCGGAGGACGACACCCAGAGCGTCCCCGGCTGAGCTCCGGGCCGGCCGGATTTGCCGCATCCGCACCTCGCCCCGTACGCTGAGGGAGCCAAAGACCGCTGGTTGTCGTGGTGCGTCCGCAAGGAGGCTCCCGACCGAAGGATCTGCGCTTCGTCGCAGGCAGCCCGCGCAGGAGTGTCTGGAGCTTGGACTTCCGTCCGCATCGAGCCTTTCCGGGTTGCCTAGGTTTCCCGTGATCGGCGTGCGGCCGTCGAGGTCCGTCTACGAGCCCCGTGCGACTGCGCACCGGGGCTCTTTTCGTTCTCCGTGCGGCTTCCTTCCGCTCCGTGGTCCGAGGCACCGAAGGTCGACTTGTCCAGGTCGGCCGACCTCGACATCACGGAAGGAGGCGTAAGCCTATGGCAAGGCCCGACAAGGCTGCTGCCGTCGCGGAGATCGCGGACAAGTTCCGTTCCTCCAACGCGGCCGTGCTGACCGAGTACCGCGGTCTGACGGTGAAGCAGGTCAAGACCCTGCGTCGCTCGCTGGGTGCTAACGCCCAGTACGCCGTGGTGAAGAACACGCTGACCAAGATTGCGGCCAACGAGGCCGGGATCACGGAGCTCGACGACCAGTTCAACGGTCCGACGGCTGTCGCCTTCGTCACCGGTGACCCGGTGGAGTCGGCCAAGGCTCTGCGTGACTTCGCCAAGGAGAACCCCGCCCTGATCATCAAGGGCGGCGTGCTCGACGGTAAGGCACTGTCTGCCGACGACATCAAGAAGCTCGCGGACCTCGAGTCCCGCGAGGTGCTGCTCGCCAAGCTGGCGGGTGCCATGAAGGCCAAGCCCTCCCAGGCTGCCGCGCTCTTCCAGGCCCTGCCCTCGAAGCTCGTCCGCACCGTGGACGCGCTTCGCGAGAAGGTCGAGCAGGGCGGTGCCGGTACGCCGGCTCCCGCCGCCGAGGACGCCGCCGCCGAGTGATCGGCGGCGCGCAAGCGCCCTCGCAGCGGGCCTGCGCCCGCCAATCCCGTACATCCGGCACCACCTGCCGATTTAGTGGAAGGACGCCTAATCATGGCGAAGCTGTCCCAGGACGAGCTGCTCGCGCAGTTCGAGGAGATGACCCTCATCGAGCTCTCCGCGTTCGTCGCGGCGTTCGAGGAGAAGTTCGACGTCACCGCCGCCGCCCCGGTTGCCGTTGCCGCCGTCGGCGCCCCGGGTGCCGTGGCCGAGGCCGCTGAGGAGCAGGACGAGTTCGACGTCATCCTCGACGGTGCCGGCGACAAGAAGATCCAGGTCATCAAGGAGGTGCGCACCCTGACCTCCCTCGGCCTGAAGGAGGCCAAGGACCTCGTTGACACCGCCGGCGCCAAGGTGCTGGAGAAGGTCAACAAGGAGACCGCCGAGAAGGCCAAGGCCGCCCTCGAGGGTGCCGGCGCCAAGGTCACCGTCAAGTGACTTCTCGCTCCTGAGTGAGCTCTTCGGGCCGGGTCGGCCACCCCTCGCGGGTGGCCGACCC
>NZ_JBNQTI010000132.1:0-10425 GCF_050325825.1 Kitasatospora sp. LaBMicrA B282 | reverse complement strand
TTGGGGGTTTCTGCCCCAGGGTTCCTCCTCAGTTCCTTTTTCTTTCGGGGGGGGTTTTTTGGGCGGGTTTTGACCCCCCCTCTGGGTTTCCCGACCCGGCCTTTTGCGTCGGTGCCGGCTGTCGGTGCCGCGGGGTAAGGTGATCACGTTCCGCCCGCTTCCGGCGGCGGCCCGTCGCGGGGGCTCCCTGCGGTCAGGGCGGCCGGCCGTGTAACGCGGAGGGCGGTCGGAGCGATGGAGATGCCGAGGTCCACGGTTCGGCCGGGCCTTGACGAACGGCACGCGGCGCGCGATTCTCGAGGCGCGCGCCGACACCCGCGAGGGCGGTTGGCCGTTAGTTTGAGTGGCCCCTGGATGCATAACCAAGGGCCGCGGCGGGAAATGACTCGGTGTGAGTCAGCGGTGGGCCACGGTCGGTCGACCAGTGAGCAGCCGTGAGTGAGACGCGGTGCCGGCCTCAGGCGAGGTTGGGCACCGCTGCAGTGCGCAGTGGCAGTGGCAGGACGAGCAGTAGGGAGCGTCCGATTCGGTCTCCGAATCAGGGCTGGACAGCAGTGTAGCTTTTGGCTACACTGTCCCTTTGCGCTGCCTGTTAGCTGCTCCGTGACTCGTCGCCCGGAGTCTGCGCTGCCCTGACCTGGGGTTTTCCTCCCCTCGGCAAGGCCCGGCCGGTATGCGCGTAGTGAGCTCCGAGCCCTCGGAAGGACCCCCCTCTTGGCCGCGCCGCGCAACGCCTCGAACAATTCCGCCGCATCCACCGCCCCGCTCCGCGTCTCGTTCGCGAAGATCAAGGAGCCCCTCGAGGTCCCGAACCTCCTGGCCCTGCAGACCGAGAGCTTTGACTGGCTGCTCGGCAACGCGGCCTGGAAGACCCGGGTCGAGGAGGCGCTGGACTCTGGTCAGGACGTCCCCACCAAGTCCGGTCTGGAGGAGATCTTCGAGGAGATCTCGCCGATCGAGGACTTCAGTGGGTCGATGTCGCTGACTTTCCGCGACCACCGTTTCGAGCCGCCGAAGAACTCCATTGACGAGTGCAAGGACCGCGACTTCACCTTCGCGGCCCCGCTCTTCGTCACGGCCGAGTTCACCAACAACGAGACCGGTGAGATCAAGTCTCAGACGGTCTTCATGGGCGACTTCCCGCTCATGACCCACAAGGGCACGTTCGTGATCAACGGCACCGAGCGTGTCGTCGTCTCGCAGCTGGTCCGTTCCCCGGGCGTCTACTTCGACTCCACGCTGGACAAGGTGTCCGACAAGGACATCTACTCCGCCAAGATCATCCCCTCCCGCGGTGCCTGGCTGGAGATGGAGATCGACAAGCGCGACATGGTCGGTGTCCGCATCGACCGCAAGCGCAAGCAGTCGGTCACCGTACTGCTCAAGGCGCTCGGCTGGACCAACGAGATGATCCTCGAGGAGTTCGGCGAGTACGAGTCGATGCGCGCCACCCTGGAGAAGGACCACACCCAGGGCCAGGACGACGCGCTGCTCGACATCTACCGCAAGCTGCGCCCGGGCGAGCCGCCCACGCGTGAGGCCGCGCAGACGCTGCTCGAGAACCTCTACTTCAACCCGAAGCGCTACGACCTCGCGAAGGTCGGCCGCTACAAGGTCAACCGCAAGCTGGGCAACGCCGAGTCGCTGGACTCCGGCGTGCTCACCGAGCCCGACATCATCGGCACCATCAAGTACCTGGTGAAGCTGCACGCGGGCGAGACCGAGTGGCGTGACGACGCGGGCCGCGACATCGTGGTCGAGGTCGACGACATCGACCACTTCGGCAACCGCCGCCTGCGCAACGTCGGCGAGCTCATCCAGAACCAGGTCCGCACCGGCCTGGCCCGCATGGAGCGCGTCGTCCGCGAGCGGATGACCACCCAGGACGTCGAGGCGATCACGCCGCAGACCCTGATCAACATCCGGCCGGTCGTCGCCTCCATCAAGGAGTTCTTCGGCACCAGCCAGCTGTCGCAGTTCATGGACCAGACGAACCCGCTGTCGGGCCTGACCCACAAGCGTCGTCTGTCCGCGCTCGGCCCCGGTGGTCTGTCCCGTGAGCGGGCCGGCTTCGAGGTCCGTGACGTGCACCCCTCGCACTACGGCCGCATGTGCCCGATCGAGACCCCCGAAGGCCCGAACATCGGTCTGATCGGGTCGCTGGCCTCGTACGGCCGGGTGAACGCCTTCGGCTTCATCGAGACCCCGTACCGCAAGGTCGACGAGCAGGGTGTCGTCACCGAGCACGTCGACTACCTGACCGCCGACGAGGAGGACCGCTACGTCATCGCGCAGGCCAACGCCCCGCTGACCGGCGACAACCACTTCGCCGAGCCGCGTGTCCTGGTCCGCCGTCGTGGCGGCGAGATCGACTACGTGCCGGGCACCGAGGTCGACTACATGGACGTCTCGCCGCGCCAGATGGTGTCGGTCGCGACCGCCATGATCCCCTTCCTCGAGCACGACGACGCCAACCGCGCGCTCATGGGCTCGAACATGATGCGCCAGGCCGTCCCGCTGCTGCGCAGCGAGGCGCCGCTGGTCGGCACCGGCATGGAGTACCGCTGCGCCGTCGACGCCCAGGACGTCATCACCGCCGAGAAGGCCGGTGTGGTCCAGGAGGTCTCGGCCGACTACGTCACCGTGGCCAACGACGACGGCACGTACAACACGTACCGCGCCGCCAAGTTCACCCGCTCCAACCAGGGCACCGCCTTCAACCAGAAGGTGCTCGTGGACGAGGGCGTGCGGGTCGAGTCCGGCCAGGTGCTGGCCGACGGCCCGTGCACCGACGAGGGCGAGATGGCGCTGGGCAAGAACCTGCTCGTCGCCTTCATGTCCTGGGAGGGCCACAACTACGAGGACGCGATCATCCTGTCGCAGCGCCTCGTGCAGGACGACGTCCTCTCCTCGATCCACATCGAGGAGCACGAGGTCGACGCCCGTGACACCAAGCTGGGCCCCGAGGAGATCACCCGGGACATCCCGAACGTCTCCGAGGAGGTCCTCGCCGACCTCGACGAGCGCGGCATCATCCGGATCGGCGCCGACGTCGTCACCGGCGACATCCTGGTCGGCAAGGTCACCCCGAAGGGTGAGACCGAGCTGACCCCGGAGGAGCGCCTGCTCCGCGCGATCTTCGGTGAGAAGGCCCGTGAGGTCCGCGACACCTCGCTGAAGGTGCCGCACGGTGAGTCCGGCAAGGTCATCGGCGTCCGCGTCTTCGACCGCGAAGAGGGCGACGAGCTGCCCCCGGGCGTCAACCAGCTGGTCCGGGTCTACGTGGCCCAGAAGCGCAAGATCACCAACGGTGACAAGCTGGCCGGCCGTCACGGCAACAAGGGTGTCATCTCCAAGATCCTCCCGGTCGAGGACATGCCGTTCCTCGAGGACGGCACCCCGGTCGACATCATCCTCAACCCGCTGGGTGTCCCGTCCCGAATGAACCCGGGACAGGTCCTGGAGATCCACCTCGGCTGGCTCGCCCAGCAGGGCTGGGACGTCTCCGGCCTGGCCGACGAGTGGGCCCGCCGCCTGCAGGCGATCGGCGCCGACAAGGTCGAGGGCGGCACCAACCTCGCGACCCCCGTCTTCGACGGCGCCCGCGAGGACGAGATCACCGGTCTGCTGGACAACACCACCCTCACCCGTGACGGTGAGCGCCTGGTGAACTCCACCGGCAAGGCCCGGCTGTTCGACGGCCGCTCCGGCGAGCCGTTCCCGATGCCGATCTCGGTCGGCTACATGTACATCCTCAAGCTGCACCACCTGGTCGACGACAAGCTGCACGCCCGTTCGACCGGCCCGTACTCGATGATCACCCAGCAGCCGCTGGGTGGTAAGGCGCAGTTCGGTGGTCAGCGTTTCGGTGAGATGGAGGTGTGGGCCCTCGAGGCGTACGGCGCGGCCTACGCGCTGCAGGAGCTGCTCACCATCAAGTCGGACGACGTCCTGGGCCGCGTGAAGGTCTACGAGGCGATCGTCAAGGGCGAGAACATCCCCGAGCCGGGCATTCCCGAGTCCTTCAAGGTCCTCATCAAGGAAATGCAGTCGCTCTGCCTCAATGTGGAGGTGCTGTCCTCGGACGGCTCCAACATCGAGCTGCGGGACTCCGACGAGGACGTGTTCCGCGCTGCCGAGGAGCTCGGCATCGACCTGTCCCGGCGCGAGCCGAGCAGCGTCGAAGAGGTCTGACGGAGGTTGGGCCGGCCCGTCCGCCGCTTTCGGATCGGAAAGCGGCGGCGGCCGGCCCGCCCCCAGGCCCCCCTCAGACCACAGACAGACTCTCGATTCACGAAAGAGGGCTTGACGACCAGTGCTTGACGTCAACTTCTTCGACGAGCTCCGCATCGGCCTGGCCACGGCTGACGACATCCGCCAGTGGTCGCACGGCGAGGTCAAGAAGCCGGAGACCATCAACTACCGCACGCTGAAGCCGGAAAAGGACGGCCTTTTCTGCGAGAAGATCTTCGGTCCCACCCGGGACTGGGAGTGCTACTGCGGTAAGTACAAGCGCGTCCGCTTCAAGGGCATCATCTGCGAGCGCTGCGGCGTCGAGGTGACCCGCGCCAAGGTGCGCCGCGAGCGGATGGGCCACATCGAGCTGGCCGCCCCGGTCACCCACATCTGGTACTTCAAGGGCGTGCCGAGCCGCCTCGGCTACCTGCTCGACCTGGCGCCGAAGGACCTCGAGAAGGTCATCTACTTCGCCGCCTACATGATCACCTGGGTCGACGACGAGCGCCGTCAGCGCGACCTGCCGTCGCTGGAGGCGCACGTCGCCGTCGAGCGCCAGCAGATCGAGAACCGTCGCGACGCCGACCTCGAGGCCCGCGCCAAGAAGGCCGAGACCGACCTGGCCGAGCTGGAGGCCGAGGGCGCCAAGGCCGACGTGCGCCGCAAGGTGCGCGAGGGTGCCGAGCGCGAGATGAAGCAGCTGCGCGACCGCGCGCAGCGCGAGATCGACCGCCTCGACGAGGTCTGGGCCCGGTTCAAGAACCTCAAGGTCCAGGACCTCGAGGGCGACGAGCTGCTCTACCGCGAGCTGCGCGACCGCTTCGGCACCTACTTCTCCGGCTCGATGGGCGCGGCGGCCCTCAAGGACCGCCTCGAGACCTTCGACCTGGCGGAGGAGGCCGAGCGCCTGCGCGAGATCATCCGCACCGGCAAGGGCCAGAAGAAGACCCGTGCGCTCAAGCGCCTCAAGGTGGTCTCCGCCTTCCTGCAGACCAGCAACAAGCCCAACGGCATGGTGCTCGACTGCGTCCCGGTGATCCCGCCGGACCTGCGTCCGATGGTGCAGCTGGACGGTGGCCGCTTCGCGACCTCCGACCTGAACGACCTGTACCGCCGCGTGATCAACCGCAACAACCGCCTGAAGCGGCTGCTCGACCTCGGCGCGCCCGAGATCATCGTGAACAACGAGAAGCGCATGCTCCAGGAGGCGGTCGACGCCCTCTTCGACAACGGCCGCCGCGGCCGCCCGGTGACGGGCCCCGGCAACCGTCCGCTGAAGTCCCTCAGCGACATGCTGAAGGGCAAGCAGGGTCGTTTCCGTCAGAACCTGCTCGGCAAGCGCGTCGACTACTCGGCCCGTTCGGTCATCGTCGTCGGCCCGCAGCTCAAGCTGCACCAGTGCGGTCTGCCCAAGGCCATGGCGCTGGAGCTCTTCAAGCCGTTCGTGATGAAGCGCCTGGTCGACCTGAACCACGCGCAGAACATCAAGTCGGCCAAGCGCATGGTCGAGCGCGCGCGCCCGGTGGTGTGGGACGTCCTCGAAGAGGTCATCGCCGAGCACCCGGTGCTGCTGAACCGTGCGCCCACCCTGCACCGCCTCGGCATCCAGGCCTTCGAGCCGCAGCTGGTCGAGGGCAAGGCCATCCAGATCCACCCGCTCGTCTGCACCGCGTTCAACGCGGACTTCGACGGCGACCAGATGGCCGTCCACCTGCCGCTCTCCGCGGAGGCGCAGGCCGAGGCCCGCATCCTGATGCTGTCCTCGAACAACATCCTCAAGCCGGCCGACGGCCGCCCGGTCACCATGCCGACCCAGGACATGGTGCTCGGTCTGTTCTTCCTGACCTCGGACCGCGAGAACGTGAAGGGCGCCGGCCGCTCCTTCTCGTCGACCGCCGAGGCGATCATGGCCTTCGACGCCCGCGAGCTGGACGTCCAGGCCCCGATCGACCTGCGCCTGCCGATCGGCACCGTGCCGCCCCGCGGCTGGGCCGCGCCGGTGGACGAGGAGGGCCAGCCCACCTGGTTCGAGGGTGAGCCGTTCCGCCTGACCACCACCCTGGGCCGCGCGCTCTTCAACGAGCTGCTGCCCGAGGACTACCCGTTCGTCGACTACGAGGTGGGCAAGAAGCAGCTCTCCGCGATCGTCAACGACCTGGCCGAGCGCTACCCCAAGGTGATCGTCGCGGCGACCCTGGACAACCTGAAGGCGGCCGGCTTCCACTGGTCGACCCGTTCGGGCGTCACCGTCTCCATCTCGGACGTCGTGGTCCCGCCGAGCAAGCCCCAGATCCTCGAGGGCTACGAGGCGCAGGCCGAGAAGGTCCAGAAGAACTACGAGCGCGGTCTGATGACCAACGACGAGCGCAAGCAGGAGCTCGTCAACATCTGGACCAAGGCGACCAACGAGGTCGCCGAGGCGATGAACGCGAACTTCCCGAAGACCAACCCCATCTTCATGATGGTCGACTCGGGTGCTCGCGGAAACATGATGCAGATGCGTCAGATCGCCGGTATGCGTGGTCTGGTGTCGAACGCGAAGAACGAGACCATCCCGCGTCCCATCAAGGCCTCGTTCCGTGAGGGCCTGTCGGTGCTGGAGTACTTCATCTCCACCCACGGTGCCCGTAAGGGTCTGGCCGACACCGCGCTGCGTACCGCCGACTCGGGTTACCTGACCCGTCGTCTGGTGGACGTCTCGCAGGACGTGATCATCCGCGAGGAGGACTGCGGCACCGAGCGCGGCCTCAAGCTGGCGATCGGCCACCGCGAGGACGGCGTGCTGCGCAAGGCGGAGGACGTTGAGACCAGCGTCTACGCCCGCATGCTGGCCGAGGACATCTCGGTCGACGGTCAGCTGCTGGCGACCGCCAACACCGACCTCGGTGACGTGCTGATCGACGAGCTGATCAAGCACGGCGTCGGCGAGGTCAAGGTCCGCTCGATCCTGACCTGCGAGTCCGCGGTCGGCACCTGTGCCTTCTGCTACGGCCGCTCGCTGGCCACCGGCAAGCTGGTCGACATCGGTGAGGCGGTCGGCATCATCGCCGCCCAGTCCATCGGTGAGCCCGGCACCCAGCTGACCATGCGTACCTTCCACACCGGTGGTGTGGCCGGTGACGACATCACCCAGGGTCTGCCGCGTGTCGTCGAGCTCTTCGAGGCCCGCACCCCCAAGGGTGTGGCCCCGATCTCGGAGGCGCAGGGCCGCGTCCGGATCGAGGACACCGAGAAGACCCGCAAGGTCGTCATCACCCCGGACGACGGCACCGAGGAGATCGCCTACCCGGTCTCCAAGCGTGTCAAGCTCCTGGTGAGCGAGGGCGAGGCGGTCGAGGTCGGCCAGAAGCTGACCATGGGTGCCACCAACCCGCACGACGTGCTGCGGATCATGGGCCAGCGTGCCGTCCAGATCCACCTGGTCGCCGAGGTCCAGAAGGTCTACAACTCGCAGGGCGTGTCGATCCACGACAAGCACATCGAGATCATCATCCGGCAGATGCTCCGCCGCGTGACGATCATCGAGTCCGGCGACGCCGAGCTGCTGCCGGGCGAGCTGGTCGAGCGCGGCCGGTTCGAGACCGAGAACCGTCGCGTGGTCTCCGAGGGCGGTCACCCCGCCTCCGGCCGTCCGCAGCTGATGGGCATCACCAAGGCCTCGCTGGCCACCGAGTCCTGGCTGTCGGCCGCCTCCTTCCAGGAGACGACCCGGGTGCTCACCGACGCGGCGATCCACGCCAAGTCGGACCCGCTGCTGGGCCTCAAGGAGAACGTCATCCTCGGTAAGCTCATCCCGGCCGGTACGGGCCTGCCCCGCTACCGCAACATCCGGGTCGAGCCGACCGAGGAGGCCAAGGCCGCGATGTACTCGGCCGTCGGCTACGACGACTACGACCTGTCGCCGTTCGGCGCCGGCTCCGGCCAGGCGGTCCCGCTGGACGACTACGACTACGGCCCGTACACCGGCTGAGTCGGGTAGCTCCGAACGCCGCTGGGCGGTCACCCTCCGGGGTGGCCGCCCAGCGGCGTTTCTCGCCGGTGCCGGTGAGTCCGGGCCCGACCCTCCCTCCCGCGGGGGAGGGGGAGAGACCGCTCGGTCCGGCGATCCGCGACCGGGGGGTCGGCGGGCAACCTGGGGGTGTCGGCACGGAGGGCCCGGGCCGACGGACCCAGGGGGACCCGACATGAACCAGCGTCTGGCCAAGCTGCTCGGCTGCACCGCGATCACCGGCATCGTCGCCTTCGGCGCCACCGGCTGCTTCTGGGACGCCGACCAGCACAAGGAGGTCAGCTACGGGATCAGCCAGCCGGTGAAGAAGCTGGTGGTCAAGGGCGACACCGGGGCGGTCGACGTGGTCGGCGGCGGCGACGCGGTCACCGTCACCGAGCACCAGACCTACAAGGACGGGCAGCCGGCCACCACCCACCGGGTGAGCGCGGACGGCACCCTGACCCTGACCTACGACTGCCGCAACTGCGGCGTCGGTTACGACGTCCACGTGCCGGCCGGCACCGTGGTCGAGCTGACCGAGGACACCGGTGACATCGAGCTGTCCGGCCTGACCGCCGACGTGCAGGCCGACGTCGACACCGGGCAGATCCGGGCCACCGGGCTGGGCGCGGACAAGGCCCGGCTGCACACCGGGACCGGCAGCGTCACCGCCGCCTTCACCGCCAGGCCCACCGCGGTGGACGCGCACACCGAGACCGGCTCGATCTCCATCACCGTGCCGCAGGGGGTCGGCTACGCGGTCTCGGCCGGCGCGCAGACCGGCTCGGTCGACGTCTCGGTCCCGCAGGACGGGTCCACCGGCCGGACCATCAACGCCCACACCGAGACCGGCAGCGTCTCCGTCGCCAATGGCTGAGCCGGTCGGGCCCCCGTCCCGCCACGAGTCCCCCGGTTCCCCGCTGAGGTGGGGCGATAGGCTCCCGGCGGCCGCGGGAATCGGGGGAGGAGCGGACGTGAACGTGCTGACGCGCGGGGAGGCCCGGCTGGTGGCGTCCAGCCGGTGGGTGCGGGAGCGGCTCGGGGCGGTCAACCCGTACCTGGTCGACACCCTGCTCGCCCTGGTCTCGGCGGCCGTCTCCTGGTGGGCGGTGCACAACGACGACGTCCGCTGGCCCTGGTGGGCCTACGCGCTGGCGGTCGGCTGCTCCGTCCCGCTGCCCTGGCGGCGCCGGGCGCCGTTCGCCGTCTTCTGCGCCTCCTCGACGGTCTCGGCCGTGATGGGCGTCTACGCGCACTCGGCGCAGCCGCAGATCTCCGTCTACGGGATCCTGGTCATCTACACCCTCGCCGACCTGGGCCGGGAGTGGCAGCGCTGGCTGATGCTGGCGATCCTGGTGCCGGCCCAGTTCCTCGGCACCCGCTCGATGAACGGGATGATCTTCAGCGAGGTCACCGCGGTCGGCTCCTTCCTGCTCGGCACCGCGATGCGCGAACTGCGCCAGCTGGCCCGGGTGGAGGCCGACCGGGCCCGGGAGGTCGGGCTGCGCGCGGCCAGCGACGCGGCGCGCGCGGTGGCCGAGGAGCGCGGCCGGATCGCCCGTGAGATGCACGACATCCTGGCGCACGCCGTCTCGCTGATGGTGATCCAGGCGGAGGCCGGCCCGCTGGTGGTGCACCGCGACCCGGAGAAGGCGGTGCGGACCTTCGACACCATCGCCGACGCCGGCCGGGACGCCATGGTGCAGCTGCGCCGGGTGCTGGGCGTGCTCAAGGAGGAGGGCGCCGCGCCGCAGCTGGCACCGCAACCCCGGCTGCCGGAGCTGTCGGCGGTGGCCGCCCGGGTCCGGGCGGCGGGGGTCGAGGTGCGCCTGGAGCTGCCCGAGCCGTTGCCGGCGCTGCCGGCCGACGTGGAGGCGGCCGCCTACCGGATCGTGCAGGAGGCGCTGACCAACATCATCAAGCACTCCGGCGCCGACGCGGCCGAGGTGCGGATCGCCTCGCAGGGCGGGGAGCTGGCGCTGGCGGTGCGCGACAACGGCCGCGGGCCGGCGGGGGCGGCGGCGGAGCGGGTCTCCGGCTGGTCCGGCGGGCGCGGGCTGCTGGGCATCCGGGAACGGGCGCAGCTCCGGCGGCGCGGCGGTGAAGACCCGGAACCGGCCGTTGTACAGCGGGACCATCACCAGGATGCCCCGGTCGGACTGGAAGTAGTGGACCGCGTCGCGCTGCAGGTCGCCCTC
>NZ_JBNQTI010000131.1:0-26827 GCF_050325825.1 Kitasatospora sp. LaBMicrA B282 | reverse complement strand
CCGGCCCGTCGGCCGGTGGCAGCCCGTCAGCGCAGCACGGCGGGCAGGGCGCGGCCGAACGCGAGGTCGCTCGGCCGCGCCGCCACCGCCGGGCCGGCCGCGCGCAGCACCACGTCGAGCACCCGCTCCGGGTCGGCCGCGTAACCGCCGCTGGCCCAGGCCGGGTTCGCCTCCACCACCGCCCACCGGCCGTCCGCCAGCTGCCCGACGTCCACCACCACCGCACTCGGCAGCCCGTCGGCGACGGCCCGCAGCAACTCGCCGGCGAAGCCCAGCGCTGCCGCGGCCAGCGGGTCCCCGGCCAGCGGTGCGACGTCCAGCTCACCCGCCACCGCGTAGCGGGAAGCGGCGAGCACCACGCCGTCCAGCACGAACAGCCGGTACTCGGCGGCGAACGCCACCACCTCGCTGACCAGCACCGGAGTCTCCCCGGGCAGCAGCTCGGGCCCCGGCAGGGCGGCGCCGTCCGGGTAGACCCGGGCCGCGAAGGCCTTGTCGCCCGGCGGCTTGACGAACGCCGGCCCGGACAGCTCCCGGGCCGCGGCCAGCGTGGTGTGCACGATCCGCCGCCCGGTCAGCTCGACCGGCAGCCGGGCCGGCCAGTCCTCCGGCGGCTCCAGCACCGCCAGCCCCAGCTCCCGCCCGACGGCGTCGGCGAAGAGCGGGCCGCCGTACAGGTGGGTGGGCAGCCCGAGATCCGCCAGCTCCGGCGGCACCGACCACCCGGTCGCGGTGTGGGCGCGCAGCCCCCGGCCGCGGGCGGCGGTGAGCAACTGCAGCCCGGTCTCGGTGATCCGGGGCGCGATGAGCAGCAGACGGGGCGTGGCGATCATGGGGGGAGTCTGCCGGGGCGGGTGGTCGGGGCGCCACGGGATTCCGGCGGCGGTGCACCCGGGGCAGGGGCCGCCGGGCAGGTCCGTCGGCCGCCGGGGTCGACCGGCCGCCTCTGGTTTCCCGGCACCCCGGCATGCCAGAGTGCTCCCAGCCCGTCCGATCACCCTCATCTCGGATACCGGAAAGCAGGTCCCACCCGATGACCAGCGCAGCGCCCCTCGTCCGCGTCCACACCGCAGACCGGGTCACCACCCTGGAGCTCGACTCCCCGCACAACCGCAACGCCCTCTCCACCCGGCTGATGGCCGAGCTGACCGAGGGCCTGGCGGCGGCCGCCGCGGATCCGGCGGTGCGTGCGGTGGTGCTCGGCCACACCGGCAAGGTGTTCTGTGCCGGCGCGGACCTGTCGGAGGCGACCGGCAGTGACCCCACGGTCGGACCGCGCGGCCTGGTGGACCTGCAGCGCGCCATCGTGGCCTGTCCCAAACCGGTGGTCGCCTACGTGAACGGGCACGTCCGGGCCGGTGGCCTCGGCCTGCTCGGCGCGGCCGACCTGGCGATCGCCGGGCCGGCCAGCACCTTCGCCTTCACCGAGGTCCGGCTCGGCCTGGCCCCGGCGGTGATCTCGCTGCCGCTGCGCCCGAAGCTGGAGCCGCGCGCCGCCGCCCGCTACTACCTGACCGGCGAGACCTTCGACGCGCCCGAGGCCGCCCGGATCGGCCTGATCACCCGCGCCGCCGCCGAGGAGGCCGAGGCCGCCAAGGCGCTGGAGGAGGTGCTGGCCGCGCTGCGGTTGGCCTCGCCGCAGGGGCTGGCGGAGTCCAAGCGGCTGGTCAACGCCGAGGTGGTGCGCTCCTTCGAGCAGGACACGGAGGCCAGGGTCGAGCAGTCCGCGCGGCTGTTCGGCTCGCCGGAGGCCCAGGAGGGCATGAAGGCCTTCCTGGAGCGCCGCCCGGCACCGTGGGCGGTCGCGGCGGAGTGAGGGGCCGCCGGGGGTGCGGGCTCGCCGCGGAGTGAGGGTGCGCCCCGGCGCGGGGTGAGGGGCCGTCCGGGGTGTGATCTTGCTCCCCCGGCGGCCCGTCGGGCCCGGGCGGCGGCTACCGTGAGCGCATGCCGAACGCCGCCGCCCTGCTCAGCCCCCTCCGCGCCGCGGCCCGCCGGGTCGCCGGACGGGCCGTGCACCGCGGCTGGCGCTGGGCGCAGGAGCTCGGCGGGGTGTCCAACCAGAACCCCGGGCCCTACCGGTTCCACACCCTGGGCGACGGCAGCAAGCTCGCCTTCCCGCTCGGCACGGTCTTCAACGAGCAGTCGATCGCGATCGGCCCGTTCTGCATCATCGGCGAGCGGGTGACCATCTCGGCCGGCTTCCTGCCCGGTCTGGACCTCGGCCCCGAGCCGGTGATCACCATCGGCGGCGGCTGCGTGATCGGCCGCGGCAGCCACCTGGTCGGCCACCAGTCGATCGTGCTCGGCGACGACGTGTGGACCGGCCCCAACGTCTACATCAGCGACCAGGCCCACGAGTACCGCGACACCACGCTGCCGATCGGCAAGCAGTGGCCGCGCAACGAACCGGTCGAGATCGGGGCCGGCAGCTGGATCGGCACCGGCGCGGTGATCCTGCCCGGCGCCCGGATCGGGCGCAACGTGGTGGTGGCCGCCGGCGCGGTGGTGCGCGGCGAGGTCCCGGACCACAGCGTGGTGGCCGGCGCCCCGGCCCGGGTGGTGCGCAGCTTCACCGAGACCGAGGGGTGGCAGCCGCCCTTCCGGCACGACCCGCCGCGCGCGCTGCCGGACGGCGTGACGGCCGAGCAACTGCGCGCCCTGGTCGGCTGGGACCTGCGCCCGCCGACCGGGGACTGAACCCGCGTCAGCTCGCCGCGCGCGGCGCCCACTCACGGCGGAACCCCTCGCGCAGCGGCCCACCGCTGCGGGTCAGCACCCGCAGGCCGAGCGCGACCAGCTCGGCCGGGCGCTCCGCCGCCGCCCGGTGCGCCGCCAGCAGCGCGCCGCCCAGCTCCGGATCGGCCGCCCGCAGCCGCCGCGGCAGCCACTTGCCCGACCCGGTCCAGGCCCGGTGCTGGTCGCAGAGCAACTCGGCGGCGCTCCGCAGCACTTCACCGGCGATCGCGGCCCGCTCGTCCGGGTCGGCGTTGTCCGCCAGGTCGTCCAGCGCCTCGGTCAGCCGGTACCGCAGGTCCTCCGCCGCCGCCCGGTCCAACGCGGGAGGCCCCGCGGCCAGCTCCGCCGCCGCCGTGGCCCGGGCCCGCGCCGCGTGCCCCGCGGGGTCGTGCAGCACCACGCCCTCCGCGTACACCCGCTGGAGCACCCCGCGCCGGTCCGCCCGCGCCGCCGCGAACAACTCCGGCAGCGCACTGGGCGAGTGCACGAACAGCTCGGTCACCCGCCCCTCGAACCGGATCGTCTCCCGGTACGTCCCGTTCCCCGGTTCCCCCACCAGCACCGCAAGGTCCAGGTCACTACCGGTCGTCGCCCGCCCGTTCGCCGCCGACCCCCCGAGCACGGCCCCGAGGGCGTACGGGAACCGGCTGTTGACGAGGCGTCGGGCCTGCGGCACGAGGTCAAGTGGCATGGGGTGAGGATGTCAGCCGGGAGGGGCGGGGGGCGAATCGTCGGTCGTCATCGCGCGGAGTGCGCCCTTCGGTTGCGGGAGATCCGCAGGAGGTGGGGACCGTCCGGAAGAATGAACGTCAGGCTGACCGTCGACTCCTGGGCCAGGCGTTCGGTGATGTAGTCAACTGATCGCGGTCGAGCGAGGATCAGCTCGAATCCCGCGCGACTGGCGGCGTCGAGTGGCAGGAGTCTCATGGCACCCCACGTTGCGGTCAGCGCGCTGCGGAGGCTCGGGAAGCACGCCGGGGGCGCGATGCCGCACAGTTCGATCACTACGGAGTTGCTGGTGGGCTGGTCCTTCATGGTCAGCCTCCCACCGTGCCAGGCTCGATACAGGACCAGACCCGCTTCCCGATCCCTTCACGCGGGCCCCAGCCCCAGTCCTTGGAGAGCTTGTCGACCAGCAGCAGCCCGCGGCCGGCCTCACCTTCGGTCGTGTTGCGCATCCGGGGGACGGCGGCGGACGCGTCCTCGACCCAGATCAGCAGGAAGTCGCGCAGGAGGCGGCGTGCCAGGCGTGGCGAGCGCTGGCTGCGCGGCAGCCAGCGCTGGTCCGATTCGTTGGGTGCGGGTGATCTGTCGAGGTTTTCGGCCATGGCAAAGCTCCCTTGCGGCACGGCTGCTGAACGACGTCGGCGCGAGAAGGGGCGCCCTCAGAATCCGGAAGCGGGCAAAACGATGCCCGGTGACGAACCATCAAGCAGGGTGCAGACTGATGGCCAACAGGTCGGCCCTACCGATGGGACAGTGAAGGGTGTCGCTTAATCGGAACCCAACGGTCCGCCAGCGCATACTTGCGCGGACCCTTCGTCACCTTCGAGATGCGGCAGGAATCACGGCCGTCGCAGCCGTGCAGCATCTGGGCTGTTCCGAATCCAAGATCAGTCGGATCGAGAACGCTCAGATCGGCGTCAAGAAGGGTGACCTCCTTCTCCTTCTCGATCTGTATCAGGTGGGTTCGAAGAGGGCCCGTGAGGATATCGTCGGGCTTGCGCGTGGGAGCGGCCGCCGTGGCTGGTGGGACCGACACGTGGCCGAAGTTCCCCCTGTCTATGCCGACTACATTGCGCTCGAATCGGATGCAGCCGAGGTTTACAACATAGAGACGATCCTCATCCCCGGACTTCTGCAGACGGAGGATTATGCCCGTGCGGTCGTCCGTGCGCAACGGCCGAACATCGAGTCAGCGCGGGTCGACCTGCTGGCCGAGATCAGGATGCAACGGCAGTCGGTTCTGACTGCCTCCCGACCCGTGAAACTCTGGGCCATCATCGCCGAGTCCGTGCTGTCCCACCGGGTCGGATCGCCTGATGTCATGCGCGATCAACTTGAATACTTGCTCCAGAAGTCCGAACTTCCGAACGTCAGTGTGCAGATCCTGGCGGATTCTTCCTTCGCTCACGCGATGCTCAGTACGTCCGCGGAATGGAGCTAAGTCACATGGGAATGTACGTCAAGGTGGCCAAGGATCTCGATCTCACGTGGCAGAAGTCGTCATACAGCAATGCCGAAAGCAACTGCGTGGAGATCGCATCCTTCGCCGAGGACATGGCTGTGCGTGACTCGAAAGACCCAGCTGGACCCGCGCTGGTCTTTCGGCCGGAGGCTTGGTGTGCATTCTTGGCCGGCGTACGGACCGGAAGCTTTCCTGCGGGCGCCTGAGAGGCGGCTCAAGGTCCATCGTCGGCTCGGTTCCTGGTTCGAGGCCTGGAACCGAGCCGCAGGCGTTCCACATCAGAGCTTCAGCACCGCCACCGGCCCGTTCGAGGTCACCCTCGACGGGTGCTCCACCAGCAGCGCGTCGTACCCGTCCAGGTGGACTGCGAGCAGGGGGTGGCCGGGGGTGGGGTGCAGGTCGGTGCCGGTGGGGAGGAGCTGGACGGGGTCGGGGTGGTGGGCGCGGTCCTCGCGGAGCATCAGGTTCAGGGCGGTGACCGGGGTGCCCAGGAGGCGGGCGGTGGTGGGGAGGTCGCCCGGGAAGGTGAGGGGCCGGCGGGGGTGGACGGTCACCGGGGGCCGGTCGCCGATGGTCAGGTCGAGGCCGTCGCCGGCGACGACGGTGAGCACCCGGGTCAGGCCCGGGAAGAGCGAGAACGGGCCGTCGGTGGTGATCTCGGCGAGGCTGACCCGCCAGGCGCCGTCCGGGGCGGCGGCGACCTCGCGGGTCAGGCCGCCGCCGTTGCGCCAGGGGGTGGGGGTGCGGTCGGCGGCGGGCAGCTGGAGGACGGTCATGGCCGCAGGCTACCGCCGGCCCGCCCGGTGAGCGTGGCGAGGGCGGCTGCTCCGGCGGCGGCCACCGAGACCGTGGTGAGCGCCAGTGGGAGGCCGGCCGCGTCCGCGAGGAAGCCGATCACCGGTGGCCCGATCAGCATGCCCGCGTAGCCGAGGGTGGAGGCGGTGGCGACGCCGTGCGGGCCGGCGGTCTCGCCGGCGCGGGCGATGGCGAGCGGGAAGAGGTTGGCCAGGCCGAGGCCGACCAGTACGAAGCCGCCCAGGACCGGCCAGGGGGAGGGGCTGAGCGCGGCCAGCAGCATGCCGGCGGCGGCGGTCAGGCCGCCGAGGGCCATCAGGCGGGTGGGGCCGAACCTGATGGTCAGCCAGGTTCCGGCGAGCCGTCCGGCGGTCATGGCGAACGCGTAGGCGGCGTAGCCGAAGGCGGCCAGGCCGGCGCCGGCGTGCACGTCGTCGGTCAGGTGCAGGGTGGCCCAGTCGGCGAGCGAGCCTTCGCCGTAGGAGCTGCAGAGCGCGGTGCAGCCGAGCAGCAGGACCAGGGCGCGGGCACCGACCGCGGCGCTGGCGGTAGGTGCGGCGGGTGTGACGGGTCCGGTGGCGGCCGCCGGGGCCGGGGCCTGCCGGTCGGCTGCCGGGGCGGGAGCGGTGTCGGTGCGCAGCAGGACGCTGCCGGCCCAGGCGGTGACCAGCAGCCCGACCGCGCCCCCGGCGGCCAGGGCCCAGGCGGCGGTCAGCCGGTCGGCGAGCAGCCCGCCGACCGCCGCGCCGAGCAGGCCGCCGAGGCTGTAGCCGGCGTGGAAGCTGGGCATCACCGGGCGGCGCAGTTCGGCGACCAGCTCCACCGCGGCGCTGTTCATCGCCACGTTGGCGGCGCCGTAGCCGGCGCCGAAGAGCAGCAGCACGGCGCCGAGGGCCGGTACCGAGTGGGTGTGCGGCGGCAGCACCACGGCGCCGCTGAGCAGGGCCAGGGCGAGCACGGTGGGCCGGCGGCTGCCGTACCGCAGGCAGAGCCGGCCGATCAGCGGCATGGTGGCCACCGCGCCGGCCGAGACGCAGAGCAGCGCGAGGCCCAGCGCCGCGTGCGAGGCGTGCACCTGGGCGCGGACGTCGGGGATCCGGACCACCCAGGTGGCGAAGAGGAAGCCGTCGACGGCGAAGAAGGCGGTGAGGGCGAGTCGGGCGCCGGACCAGGCGGGCGGGCGGGACTCGGCAGCGGAGCGGCGGGCCTCGGCGGAGCCGGCAGGGGAGTCGCCAGGGGAGTCAGTGCGGGAGTCGGTGGCGGCGGGGGGAACGGCGGCGGTGGGACCGGTGGTGCTTATTTTGTTTATAGGCGGCACAAAGTGAGAATAGAGGAGTGCCGCAGACCCAGACAACCCGCCGCCTGCCCGACCGCGGCCGCAGCCTGCTCGGCCCGGCCCTGGAGCTGATCCACACCGGTCGCGCCCCGACCCGCTCCGCGCTCACCGCGGCGCTTCAGGTCACCCGGGCGACCGCCGGCGCGGTCGCGGGCGAGCTGGCCGCCCTAGGGCTGGTGACGGTCGATCAACACCCGATCGGCGGCACCCGCGGCCGCCCCTCGCACCGGCTGGGCCCGGCGCCCGACGGTCCGGTGGTGCTGGCCGCCCAGGTGCACGCCGACGGCCTGGCGGTCGCGCTGGCCGGGCTCGGCGGGGTGCTCGGCGCGCCCGTCCGGCTGCCGCTGCCCGCGCACACCGACCCGGGCAGCATGCTCGCCGCGGTGGCCGAGGCCGGCGCCGCGCTGGTCCGGGCCGACCGCCGCCGCTGCCTGGGCGCGGCCCTGGCGCTGCCCAACCCGGTGCGCGAGCCGGACGGTACCGCCCCGGCCGCGCTCACCTTCGGCTGGCCCGGCGACACCCCGGCGGCGGCGCTGTTCGCCGAGGCGCTGGCCGCCCAGGACCTGGGGCCGCGGGCCCGTCACCCGCTGCCGAGCGCGGTGGCCAACGACGCCAACCTGGTCGCGCTCGCCGAGCACCGGCACGGCGCCGGGCGGGACGCACGCCACCTGCTGCTGGTCACCTCGGGGCACCGCGGGGTCGGCGGGGCGCTGGTGGTGGACGGGCGGCTGCACACCGGCAGCGCCGGACTCGCCCTGGAGGTCGGGCACCTGACGGTGGATCCGCAGGGGCGGCGTTGCCCGTGCGGCAACCGCGGCTGCCTCAACGTGGAGACCGACCCGGCGGCCCTGCTCGCCGCCGCCGGACAGGATCCGGATCCCGCCCGGCCGCTGCTCGACCAGGCCCGCGCGCTGGCCCGGGCGGCGGCCGTCGAGCCGGTCGACCCGGTCGCCCGGGCCGCGGTCGACCAGGTCGCCGACCGGCTCGGCCACGGGCTGGCCGCGCTGGCCAACATCCTCAACCCGGACCGGATCGTGCTCGGCGGCCTGCACCTCGACCTGCTGGCCGCCGCACCGGAGTTGCTGCCGGCCGTGGTGGCCCGGCGCAGCCTGTGGGGGCGTTGCGACCAGGTGCCGATCGTGCCCGCGCACCTGGCGCACGCCGGCCTCGTGGGCGCGGGCGAGCTGGCCTGGGGACCGTACCTGGCCGAGCCCCAGCTGGTGGCCGCCGCGGGCTGAGGCGGACCGAAGTGCGGTGGGGGCAAGGTTGCCTGCGGCGCAGAGTTGCCCGCGGCGCAGAGTTGCTACCAGCGCAACGTTGCCCGCGTCGCAGCGTCGCCGCGGAGTACCCGCCGCCCCCGCCGCTACTCCCGCCGCGGTATGCCGACTGCCGCCGCCGGCACGACGCGCCGGGGTGGGGCGGCGCGGGACGCTCACAGGGACGGACCCGGAGAGTCCCGGGTCGCACCCGAGGAGATGGATCTGATGAACGCGACCACCGCGTCGGCCCTGCTGGCCGACGACCACTGGCACGGGGGCTGGGGCCCGTGGTTCCTGTTCTTCCCGCTGTTCTGGCTGCTCTTCGTCGTGCTGGTGATCTTCATCCTGCGGCGCACCGCGTGGCGGCGCGGCTGGCACGGCCCGTACGGCGGTCCCTGGGCGCACGACCGGCAGTCGCCGCTGGCGGTGCTCGGCGAGCGCTACGCCCGCGGTGAGATCGACGAGGAGGAGTACCGGGCCCGTAAGGCCACGCTGACCGAGGAGAGCGGCCCCGCCGGGCCACGCTGAGTGATCAACCGGGGCTCACCTTCCCCGCGGGGCCCGCTGCCGTCGCCCGGCAGCGGGCCCCGACGTGCGGCGAGGCACACGCCGGGTGCGCCACGAGCGCGCGATAAGCGGAAGCTGTACCTCTCAAAACGATTACTTTCCGTTACAATCGACCACATGGAAACCGTGGATGTGGACCGTTCCGACGCCGCCTACCGAACCTGGCTCAAGGAGGCCGTCCGCCGGGTGCAGGCCGACGCCAACCGCTCGGCCGACACCCACCTGCTGCGCTTCCCGCTGCCCGCCGAGTGGGGCATCGACCTCTACCTGAAGGACGAGTCGACCCACCCCACCGGCAGCCTCAAGCACCGGCTGGCCCGCTCGCTCTTCCTGTACGGGCTGTGCAACGGGTGGATCCGGCCCGGCAAGCCGGTGATCGAGGCATCCAGCGGGTCCACCGCGGTCTCCGAGGCCTACTTCGCCAAGCTGATCGGCGTCCCGTTCATCGCGGTGATGGCGAAGACGACCAGCCAGGCCAAGATCGACCTGATCGAGTTCCACGGCGGCAGCTGCCACCTGGTGGACGACCCCTGCGAGGTCTACGAGACCTCCGCGCGGCTGGCCGTCGAGACCGGTGGCCACTACATGGACCAGTTCACCTACGCCGAGCGGGCCACCGACTGGCGCGGCAACAACAACATCGCCGAGTCGATCTTCGCCCAGCTGCGCCTGGAGCCGCACCCCGAGCCGGCCTGGATCGTGGCCACCGCCGGCACCGGCGGCACCTCGGCCACCATCGCCCGCTACGTGCACTACCAGCAGTTCGACACCCGGATCTGCGTGGCCGACCCGGAGAACTCCTGCTTCTTCGACGGCTGGGTCAACCACGACCCGGACGCGGTCTGCGACAGCGGTTCGCGGATCGAGGGGATCGGCCGGCCGCGGATGGAGCCGAGCTTCGTGCCCGGTGCGGTCGACCGGATGATGCGGGTCCCGGACGCCGCCTCGGTCGCTGCGATCCGGGTGCTGGAGCGGGTGCTCGGCAAGCGGGCCGGCGCCTCGACCGGGACGGGCCTGTGGAGCGCGCTGAAGATCGTCGCCGAGCTGCGCGGGCGTGGCGAGCGGGGCAGCGTGGTCACCCTGATCTGCGACCCGGGCGACCGCTACCTCGACAAGTACTACAGCGACGGGTGGCTGGCCGCCCAGGGCCTGGACATCGCCCCGCACCAGCGGGCGCTGGAGGAGTTCCTCGACGGCGCGGCACCCTGGCGGGACCGGGCGCTCGGCTAGGCCGGCGGCGAGCAGCGGGACCGGGCGCTCGGCTGGACCCCGAGCCCAGCAGCCCCGTGAGCCCGGCCGGCTCAGCCCAGCGAGCCGGCCGGTGCCAGCACCAGCTCCCGGACGTGCTCGCGCGCGGCCTCCGCGGCCTCCTCGGCGAGCGCCGCGTCGGTGACCCAGGTGTCCACCTCGCCCAGCTCGGCGAAGGTGGACAGCCCCACCACGCCCCACTTGGTGTGGTCGGCCACCACGACCACCCGCCGGGCCGAGGCCACGAAGTTCCGGTTGGTCTCGGCCTCGGCCAGGTTCGGGGTGGACAGCCCGGCCTCGGGGGAGAGGCCGTGGGTGCCGAGGAAGAGCAGGTCGAAGTGGAGCGAGCGGATCGCCCGGTCCGCCACCGGGCCGACCAGCGCGTCCGAGGGGGTGCGCACCCCGCCGGTCAGCACCACGGTGGTCCCGGTGCCCTCGCCCTGCCGCTGCGCGCGCTCGAAGACGTCGGCCACCCGGACCGAGTTGGTCACCACGGTGAGCGGGCCGACCGCCACCAGGTGCTGGGCCAGCGCGAAGGTGGTGGTGCCGCCGGAGAGCGCGATCGCGCTGCCGGGCTGCACCAGGGCGGCCGCCGCCCGGGCGATCTCCTCCTTGGCGGAGAGCTCCAGCGCGGACTTCGCCTCGAAGCCCGGCTCGTGGGTGCGGGCCTCCTCCACCGGTACCGCGCCGCCGTGCACCTTCTCGATCGCGCCGACCTTGGCCAGCGCGTCGAGGTCCCGGCGGATCGTCATGTCCGACACGTTCAGCCGCCGGGTCAGCTCGTTGACCCGCACCCCGCCGCGCCGACGCACCTCGTCCAGGATCAGTGCCCGGCGCTGCTCGGCGAGCAGATTGCTGTTGTCGGCCACGTACGCCGCCCCGCCTTTCGGTGTTCCGTTCCTATAGTCATCCTGCCATGACGGGCTAGCCGCGCGGCACCGGGAGGTCGGCGGGGACCAGGAGTTGGAGGTCCTCGGTGGACGGGTCGGGCAGTTGGGCCACCCGCATGGCGTGTCGCTCGACCATGGTCTCGAAGACCTGGCGGGCGGTGCGGCCGTTTCCGAAGGTCGGGCCGCGCTGCAGCGTGGCGAAGTGGCCGAGCAGCGCCTCCGCGGTGGCGGCGGCCAGCTGGTACTCGTGTTCCACGCACTGGGTGCGGGCGATCTCCAGCAGCTCGGCGTCGGTGTAGTCGGGGAAGGTGATGGTGCGTGAGAAGCGCGAGGAGACCCCGGGGTTGGCGCTGAGGAAGCGCTCCATCTCGGCGGTGTAGCCGGCCACGATCACCACCACCGCGTCGCGGTGGTCCTCCATGAGCTTCACCAGGGTGTCGATCGCCTCCCGGCCGAAGTCCCGGGCGCCGTCCTCGGGGGCCAGCGTGTAGGCCTCGTCGATGAAGAGCACCCCGCCGCGGGCCTGCTCGAAGGCGGCCTGGGTGCGCAGCGCGGTGGAGCCGATGTGCTCGCCGACCAGGTCCACCCGGGCCACCTCGACCAGGTGGCCGCGCTGGAGCACCCCGAGCGCGGCCAGGATCTCGCCGTAGAGCCGGGCCACCGTGGTCTTGCCGGTGCCCGGGGAGCCGGTGAAGACCAGGTGCCGGCGCAGCGAGGGGGCCTTCAACCCGGCCTGCCGGCGGCGCCGGCCGACCGAGATCAGGTCGATCAGGGTGCGCACCTCCTGCTTCACCGTGGCCAGCCCGATCAGCTCGTCCAGCTCGGCCAGCGCCTCCTCGGCCGGCCGGCAGTCGGGGATCGGCGCGATCTGCGGCAGGGCGGGCGGCGGTGGACCGGTCGGGGCGGGGGCCATGGCGGTCCGCGGGGTGGGCAGGGTCTCGGTGGCGGTCGGCGAGGGCAGGGCGGCGAGCGGCGCCCGCCCGGCGAGCGGCGGCAGGGCGGGCAGCGGTGGCAGGGACGGCGGCGGCAGGGCGGGTGCGGGCCGGCCCGGGCTCAGCGGGGCCGGTGGGGCGGGCGGCGGCACGTCGTCCGAGGTGCACGCCTCCACCACCGGGCCCGGCTCGGAGAACTCGAAGCCGGCCCGGCCGTTCTGCTCGGCCCGGCAGCGGGTCAGCACGGTGCGGCAGCCGTCGATGACGTGGAAGCCGAAGCCCTTGCCCTGCACCGCCCGGCAGTCCTCGAAGCTGCCCCGCCCCTGCGCCGAGACGTAGACCGCCGCCTCCGCGCTGCCCCGCACCACGCAGTCGCGCAGCACCGGGTCCGCGCCCTTGGTGACGATCACCCCGGTGGCCACCTCGGAGATCTCGCAGTCGGTGAGCAGCCCGCCGCTGCCGTGGTCGCGGAACCAGAGCCCGGTGCCCGCGTCGCGCACCTTGCAGCGCTCCAGCGTGACCGTGGCGCCGGAGCTGACCGACACCGCCGAGCTGCGGATCTCGCTGAAGGAGGTGTCGACGGCGGTGGCCCGGGAGTCCCGGTCGAGCACGAAGAGCGCGTCCGGCAGGTCGTGCAGGGTGCAGTCGGCCAGTTCCAGCTGCGCGCCGTCGCTGACCCAGATCGCCGGGTAGTCGCCGGTGCTGGCCTCGATCGCGCAGCCGGTGGCCCGCACCCGGGTGCCCGAGTCCCAGACCGAGAGCGCACCGCGGCCGAAGGACCGCACGGTGCTGCGTTCCAGTGTCAGGGTGGACCGGTCGCGCAGGTCGGCGGCGTTCTCCGGCAGGTCGTGCAGCCGGCAGTCGACCAGCTGCAGCTCGGCCTCGGTGTCCAGGGTGAGCCCGTTGCCGGTGACCCGGTGCACCGCGCAGTCGGTCAGCACGCCCACCGCCCGGGCCTCGGCCAGCACCCCGCTGCCCTTGATCTCGTACAGCTCGCAGCCGGTCAGCTCGGCCCGGCTGCCCGGGTCGGTGAGCAGCAGCCCGGCGCCCACCGCGTGGTGCAACCGGCAGCGGCGCAGCTCGGCGTGCGACCCTTCGAGCACCGCGAGGCCGGCCTGGCCGGCCTCGGCCACCTCGCACTCCTCGATCCGCGCCGTGGCGCCGCCGCGCAGCCGCAGGCCAAGGCCGCTCGGGTTGCTGACGGTGCATCCGGTCAGCCGGGCGGTGGCCTGGTCGGCCACCTCGATGCCGACCGCGCCGTGGGTGTCGACCCGCAGGCCGATCAGGGTGGCACCGGCCTGTGGACCCGTCACCTTCACGGCGGCGGCCGAGCTGTGGAAGCCCTCGATCACCAGGTCGCGCACGGTGGCGGCCGCGGTCACGGTGAGCGGTACGCCGGTCGGCGGGTCGATCCGCACCGTGCCGGGGCCCTCGGCGGGCAGCACCGTGACCGCCTTGTCCAGCAGCACGTTCTCCTTGAAGACGCCCGGGCGCACGGTGACGGTGTCGCCGGGCTCGGCGGCGGCCAGTGCCTCGGCCAGCGTCTGGTACTCCCCGGCGCGCCGCCGCCAGCGCGAGCCGCTGTCCTGCGTGACCCGGACCCTGTGCTCACTCATGACGGTGCGTCGTCCTGCCTTCCCTGTCCTGCTGTTCGCCCACCGTAGCCTGCCTGCCTGGGCTTTTGTCTGCTAAGCGGCTGGGAGCCGAGCACCGCCGGGCGACCGGAGCCGGTGACTGCCGAAGGGCCGTCAGCCGCACGGCACCGGGCGGTCGGGAGCCGTTCGCCGTCAGACGGCCGGCAGCCGCTCGCCACGGGCCAGCACGGTAACCTCGTCGCCCACCCGGAGCGTGCCGAGTGCGGTTCCGGTCACCCGATCCGGGCGTTCCGGTATCAGGTTGACGCCGAAGATCGCCTTCTTGTCGATCCGGCGGCGCTTGTTCAGGGTGCGCAGCGGCTCCTGCCCGGTGCGCTCGCCGCGCTCCTGGTCGGTGGTGGTGACGATGCAGCGGCCGCAGAGCTTCACCGCCCGGAAGGTGGCGGTGCCGACCCGGACCCGCTGCCAGCCGTCCTCCGACCACGCCTCGACGCCCTCGACCACCAGGTTGGGGCGGAAGCGGGTCATCGGCAGGGCGGCGCCGCCCTGCTCGAGGAGCCACTCGTTCAGCGCCTCCAGCGAGGCGGTGGTGGTGGCCAGCAGGGGGTAGCCGTCGGCCATGCTGACGGTCTCGCCGGGCTCGCTGAAGTCCGGGTTGATCCGGCGGGCCAGCGGGTCGGCCAGGTGCAGCAGGCGCAGCTCGCCGACGGAGTCGGCGAACCGTTCGGCGAACCAGAGTTGGGCCTTCTCCTCGGCGGCCAGGGCGGCGAAGCGGTTGCCGAACACGTTGCCCTCGACCGCCTCCGCGCGCTCCACGTGCTCCGTGCCCGCCGCGTGCTCGCCGGCCCGCGGCGCCGGGACGTGCAGCTCCGCGCCGTCGGGGTCGGTCAGCCGGAGCGCGCCGTCCTCGTCGAGCTGCGGGCGGTACCGCGCGAGTTCGGGCAGGTCGCGCTGGGTGATCGCGGTGCCGTCCGGGCGGGCCAGCATCCAGCGGCGGTCCCCGCGCAGGCCCCAGGGCTCCAGGACCGCCTCGTCGAGGTCCTGCCGGTGCATCGACTTGACGGGGTATCGGTGCAGGCTGCGGAGGAGAGGCATACGACCATCCTGCCAGGTCCCCGGCCGCACACCGACCGGTCGCGGGTCACCCGGAGGGCGCCGGGCGGGGGACCGGGCCGGGATGCACGCGGGCCGCCCGGAGCGCCGCACTGCGGCACTCCGGGCGGCCCGTGGCTGACCGTCCCCCTGCGGTTGTCGCGAGTCAGCCGGCCGGCCGGCTCGCGGTGGTACTCGGGCTCAGAAGCCCTGGCCCTGGTAGGCCTGGCCGGGCTGCACCGGCTGCGGCACCTGGCCGAACTGCTGCTGGCCGAACGCCTGCTGGCCGAACTGGCCCGGGGCGAACTGCTGCTGGCCGAACTGCTGCGGCGCGGCCGGCTGCTGCGCGGCGAAGCCCTGGGTCGGCTGCGCGGCCGGGAACTGCTGACCGGGGAACTGCTGGCCCGGCTGCTGGAAGAACTGCTGCGGCGGCATCGGCCGCATTGGCGCGGGCGCCGCGGGGCCGGGCCGGAAGGCGCCCGGCTGCTGGTCGAAGGGCTGCGGCGCGGCGGGCGGCGGGAAGCCGGGCTGCATCCGCGGGCCGGGCACGTAGGGCTGGCCGGCGTAGCTCGGCGCGGGCTGCGGCGTCGGGAACCCGGGGCTGCTGGGGCCGGGACCGAGCGCCAGCCGGGCCGGCGGCAGGGCGGGGAGCAGGCTGGTCGACTCCATCGCCGAACTGGCGTAACTGCCCACGGGCGAGGCCGGGGGGAGCGCGGCCGGGACGTTGATCGGCGCGATCTGGGGGACTCCGCGCTCTGCGACCAAGCTGTCGTAGATGGGCGTGCCCGACGAGAAGGACGGAGGGTAGTAACCGACTCCGTCGTAGGAGCGGGGCGAGGTCATGGGGCATACCGTAAGCCCAGAATGCGCCCCTGAGGAGACTGGGAGGGGTGGTAGTTCGAGTGTTTACGTAACCTTCGCCAACTCAAACCTGGCGAATGATCAGAGATCGGACATTTTGGCGGTGCTTTCCGGTCAATCTCGGACATGAGAAATCAATGAGCCCCCCTGCGCCGGGGGGCTCACACCGGCGCACGACGTTCTCACGCCGGTCCGCCGACAGGCGTCTGATCAGCCGCGCTGTGCCGCCTGGGCCGGGAAACCGGGCTGCGCGACCACCTCGGTGGTGCAGAACGCGCAGCGCGAGGCGGCGGCCGGAATCCGGCTCAGGCACTGCGGGCAGTCGGTCTTCGCCGGCTCGGCCTTCGGCGCCTCGAACCGCGTGTGCAGCCGGGTCACCGGCAGCACCACGCCGAAGTAGATCACCGCGGCGACCAGCACGAAGCTGATCAGGGCGTTCAGGAAGGCGCCGTACGGGAAGGTGGTGCCGGCGACCGTGAAGCTCTCGTGGCTGAAGTCCCCGACCGCCCCGGTGGCGACCCCGATCAGCGGGGTCAGGAAGGCCGTGACGAACCCGGTGACCACAGCGGTGAAGGCCGCCCCGATGACGATACCGACGGCCAGGTCGACGACGTTTCCGCGCAGCAGGAAGCTGCGAAAGCCCTTGAACACGGCTCTCACTCCATGGGGGATCACGCGGGGCGATGGCCCGGCCCCGCTCGCGCCGCCATCCTGACCGGGGCCGGGGAGCCGGGTCCAACTCCCCGTCACCCACTCTGCCTAACCCGGGGAGGTGAATTGACGGGCGGTCGGGAAGTCCGTGCACGCACCTGCGGCTGCTCGCCAGGGCGACGGACGGTTTCTGCACACCACTGTCCAGCACGAACCGGACGAGCGCATACTGATCCGCACGGCGCGTACCGGGCGACCTGGCCCACGAGGGGCCGGCGCGGTGTGCCGTCGAAGGGGATGGGCGAGTTCCGATGCCTGGCGTGATCATCGCTGTGGTGGTGTTGGTGTTGTTGTTCCTGGCCACCAGCGTGCGGGTGGTGCAGCAGTACGAGCGCGGGGTGGTGTTCCGGCTCGGGCGGGTCCGGAAGACGGTGCGGCAGCCGGGGCTGACCCTGCTGGTGCCGCTGGTCGACCGGCTGCGCAAGGTGAACGTGCAGGTGATCACCATGCCGGTGCCCTCGCAGGAGGGGATCACCAAGGACAACGTCACCGTCAAGGTGGACGCGGTGCTCTACTTCCGGGTCGTCGAGCCGGTCCGGGCCACCGTGGACGTGCAGAACTACAACTTCGCGATGCTCCAGGTCGCGCAGACCTCGCTGCGGTCGGTCATCGGCAAGAGCGAGCTCGACGACCTGCTCTCCGGGCGCGAACAGCTGCACCGCGGCCTGGAGCTGATGCTGGAGAGCCCGGCGGTCGGCTGGGGCGTGCACATCGACCGGGTGGAGATCAAGGACGTCGCGCTGCCCGACTCGATGAAGCGCTCGATGGCCCGGCAGGCCGAGGCCGACCGGGAGCGGCGGGCCCGGATCATCACCGCCGACGGCGAGTACCAGGCGGCGGCCAAGCTGGCCCAGGCGGCGCAGCAGATGGACCGGACCCCGGCCGCGATGCAGCTGCGCCTGCTGCAGACCGTGGTGGAGGTGGCGGCGGAGAAGAACTCGACGCTGGTGCTGCCCTTCCCGGTCGAGCTGCTGCGGTTCTTCGAGAACGCGGCCGGCGCGGCCGGCAAGGCGGCGGCCGGCGGTGCGGCCCCGGAGCCGGAGCCCGCGCCCGAGGCCGTCGCCGCGGAGCCGGCGGCCGATGAGCCCGCGGAGCTGCCGGCAGCCCCCGTCCCCGCCCCGGCACTCGCCGCGGACCAGCAGCCGGCCGCGCTCCAGGTACGGGCGGAGTAGCCGGCTACCCACGTTCGGGCGAACCTGCGCGGGTCAACTGGCCTGCGTGGACGGCGGACTGGCACGGTGGCGGACATGAAGTCCGTCACCCGTGCCGTCGTCCTGCTGCTCTCCGCCGCGTGCACCTTCACTGCCGCCGCGCCGAGCGCCACCGCCACCGCCGCGGACGACCCGTCCTACGTGAAGCTGCAGCACCCGCAGGCCCTGCACGACCCGGCCACCGGCAAGGTCGAGGTCGTGGAGGTCTTCTGGTACGGCTGCCAACACTCGCAACTGCTGGAGCAGCCGCTGGAGGACTGGGCCGCCAAGCACGCCCAGGACGTGGTGCTGCGCCGGCTGCCCGCCGTCTGGCCCGGCGAGTCCGACCAGACCGTGGAGCGGGCGCACGCCCGCCTCTTCTTCACCCTGGACCGGCTGGGCCAGGTGCCCCGGTTGCAGCGCGCCGTCTTCCACGCGGTGCGCGACGAGGGCCGTGACCTGACCACCGAGTCGGCCGCGGCCGACTGGGCGGCCACCCAGGGCGTGGACCGGCAGGGCTTCACCGCCGCCTACGAGTCCGACCAGGTCAAGCAGGAGGTGGCCGCGGCGCCGGACGACTTCAAGCGCTACGAGATCACCGAGCTGCCCAGCGCGGTGGTCCAGGGCCGCTTCCTGACCTATCCGACTCGCACCAACGGCGTGCAGGGGATGCCGCAGGTGATGGACCGGCTGGTCGACCAGGCCCGGTCGGGCGCCAGGTCCTGAGACCGGCACCCGCCGGCCCTGCTCCTCATCACCCGGTCATACCGGATCGCCCGGTCATACCGGTCCGTCAATAGGTGCGGCCCTTCCAGGCCGCACCGCGCCCGCGGTAGTGCTGGACGGCCGAGTCCACCGTCATCAGCAGGTAGAGCAGGGCGGTGAACGGCAGCAGCAGGGCGGCGGCCGGCGGCCGGCCGTAGTAGCGGGTCATCGGCAGGTAGGTCACGGTCATCAGCACCCAGGCGGCGGCGCCCAGCGCGGCGAGCCGCCACTGCCCGCCGGCCAGGCCGATCAGCCCGGCCAGTGGCGGCAGCAGGTAGATCAGCGCCAGCCCCAGCACCGTGCCGGTGAGCAGCAGCAGCGAGTGCCGCAGCTGCGCGTACGCGCTGCGCGAGACCATCCGCCACAGCGGCCCCAGCCCCACGTACGGCCGCACGCTCACCACCTGCAACGCCTCGGTGCGCTCCGCCAGGCCCAGCCAGGTCCGCCCGCCGCTCCGCTTCACCGCCCGGGCCAGCGACACGTCGTCGATCACCGCGCCGCGGATCGCTGCCACCCCGCCGGCCCGCTCCAGGGCCGTCCGGCGCACCAGGGAACAGCCGCCGGCCGCCGCCGCGGTCCGCCCGCCCGGGCGGTTGCTCCAACGGAACGGGTAGAGCTGGGCGAAGAAGTAGACGAAGGCCGGCACGATCAGCCGCTCCCAGGCGGTGTCGGTGCGCAGCCGCGCCATTTGGGAGACCAGGTCCAACCGGTTCGCCTCGGCACCGGCCACCAGGGCGGCCAGCGTGTCGGGGCCGTGCGCGATGTCGGCGTCGGTGAGCAGCAGCAGCTCGGCCGGGCCGGCCAGCTCGACCCCGTGCCGCACCGCCCAGAGCTTGCCGGTCCAGCCCGCGGGCAACGGCGGCGGGCTGGTGACGGTGAGCGGCAGGCCGTCCGGCAGGGCGGCGGCCAGCGCCCGGGCCACCTCGGCGGTGCCGTCCGAGCTGTGGTCGTCCACCAGGATCACCCGGGCCCGGCCCGGGTACTTCTGGCCGAGCAGCCCGGGCAGGCTCAGCGGCAGCACCTCAGCCTCGTCCCGGGCCGGGACCACCACCGCCACCTCGGGCCAGCGCTCCGGATCGGGCCGCAACGGGGGCAGTCGGAGGTCGGTGCGCCAGAACCGGCCCTGGCCGCAGGTCAACCAGAGCCAGCAGAGCAGCGACAGACCGGCCGGCCAGCTCACAGGTGCCTCCCAGGGCAGCAGCGTCACGGTGGCAGTCTGCCGCAGCGCGGCCGGACGCGGGCGCGGCGTGGCCGGATCGGCGCGGTCCGGGCTGCGGTCCGATCGGTTAGGGTCATACGTCGTGAAGATCGCACTGCTTGACTCCGGCATCGGCCTGCTCCCGGCCGCCGCAGCCCTGCGCGCCCTGCGGCCGGACGCGGACCTGGTGCTCACCAACGACCCCGACGGCATGCCGTGGGGCCCGCGCACCCCCGCCGACCTCACCGAACACGCGCTGGCCTGCGCCCGCGCCGCGGTCGAGCTGCGCCCGGACGTGCTGGTGGTCGCCTGCAACACCGCCTCGGTGCACGCCCTGGACGCGCTGCGCGCCGAGCTGGAGCCGGGCATCCCGGTGATCGGCACCGTGCCGGCGATCAAGCCGGCCGCTCGGGGCGGCGGCCAGGTGGCGATCTGGGCCACGCCGGCCACCACCGGCAGCGCCTACCAGCGCGGACTGATCGACGAGTTCGGCGGGGCGGCCGAGGTCACCGAGGTCGGCTGCCCGGGCCTGGCCGACGCCGTGGACCGGGCCGACGAGGCGGCGCTGACCGCGGCGATCGCCGCGGCCGCGGCCCGCACGCCGGCCGGGGTGCGGGCGATCGTGCTCGGCTGCACCCACTACGAGATGGTCGAGGACCGGATCCGCGCCGCGGTGGCCCCGACCGCCGCGCCCGACCTGGAGCTGTTCGGCTCGGCGGACGCGGTGGCGGCCCAGGCGCTGCGCCGGGCCCCCGCCGCCGCACTGGCCCGCACCGGCGGCGGCACCCTCACCGTGTTGCAGACCGGCCGACCCGGCCCGCTGCCCACCGTGGCGCTGCGGTACCCGCAGGGGCGCGCGCTGCAGTCGCCGGCTGCGGCTCCGGCCTGCTGAACCGTCAGGGCCGGTCGGCGGACCGGCGGCCGACCCTCGCCTTCCCGGCGGGTCGGGCGCCAGTCCGTCGGCCGGCCGGGGCAGCCCGGTCGCTACCGGCCGAGCCGCTACGGGTCGATCCGCCGCCACCCGGGCCTGCGAGCGCCCGAGCCGGGTGACCGCCCGCGCTCAGTACCCCCGCCCGCACGCCGGCAGCCCGCGCCAGCGGCGCACCGCCGGGTGCAGCCCGGAGAGCACCGCCTCGAACTGGGCCCGGTCGCACCCGGCGTCCACCGGCAGCCGGCTGACCCGCAGGGCCTCGCGCGGCAGCCGGGCGTTGAGCCGCTGGTCGCTGACGAACGCCGTGAGGTAGCCGAGGTCGGTGAGCAGGGCGGCGGCCCGAGGGTCGTGGTCGCCGCCGGGGTAGGCGAAGGCGGTGGGCGCGCTGCCGAGCCAGTCGGTCAGGTCCCGGTGGGCGGTGTGGATCTCGGCCCGCACGGTGGCGTCGTCGCAGCGCCGCAGGTCGGCGTCGCCCAGGGTCTGGCTGCCGATCGCCACCTGGTGGGCGGTCAGCAGGCGCAGCTGTTCCTGAGTGAGCCGCTCGCGGCGCGGGGCCCGCACGGGCGCGCTCACCCGCAGCTCGTGCAGGCTGCGGCGGCGGTCCGGGTCGGGCAGCGCGGCCAGCTGGGCGAGCCGGGTGGACCGGCCGTCCGCGGTGACCGCGCGGGCGTGGCCGCCGTGGGCCAGCAGGTAGGCCGCCTCCTGCCGCCAGGACGGCAGGTCGGTGCCGACCAGCTCGGACACCACGAAGGCGACCGCGGGCAGCCCGCGCTCCCGCAGCGCCGGCAGCGCGTGGTCGAGCACGCTCCGGTCGGCGTCGTCGAAGGTGATCAGCACGCTGCGCGGCGGCAGCGGCCGACCCTCCCGCACCGCCTGCTCCAGCGCACGCAGCGAGATCGGCACGGCGACCCGGCAGAGCCGGTCCAGCTGCGCGCCGAAGGCGACCCGGTCGGTCACCCGGCGGTAGGCCAGCACCACCAGCCGGCGCGCGGCGTGCGCCCGGAAGAGCGGCTGCGCGGGGGAGTGGCTCAGCCAGTGGACCAACCGGTCGCCGGTCGGCCCCTCGAGCGGGCGGGCCGCCTCGCCCGGCCCGGCTGCGGCGGGCCGGGCGGCGGACGACGCGGATGACGTGGTGTCGCAAGACGTGGTGTCGGATGACGTGGTGTCGGATGACGTGGTTTCGGGCGCCTTGAAGCCCGGCATGGTGGTGTCCGGTCGCGGCACAGTACCCCCAAGGCGTGGCCGGGTGGACCCGGCGGCAGATCGCTCAACGTAGTACGGACTCGCACGTCCCGCGGATGGTTGTACGTGCCGGGGCCGACATTGCGGCGTCCTTTCCGGTGGTCGTGCGCCCCCTGCGCTCCCCGTGCTCCGGGTGGGTTCGGGTCGGGGGCTGATCCCGCTTCACCCGAACGGGTGAGGCGGCAGAATGGCGCCATGGCTGCAGCCCGGCAGGACCCGATCTGGATCGTCGGCGCCGGCGGCCTCGGCCGCGAGGCGCTCGAGGCGGCCCGTGCGGCGGGCACGCCGGTGGCGGGCTTCCTCGACGACCGCAGCATCGACTCCCGGAGCCCGGCCGACCGCAGCTTCGACCACTTCGACCGGTTCGACGCCGTCGGCCCGCTCGGCCCCCTCGGCCTGGCCAAGCGGGACGAGCGCGACCCGGCCGCGATCGGCCGGCCCGATCGCGGCTCCGCCGGTCGCAGCCCGGGCGGCGGCACGGTGCGCGGCCTGCCGGTGCTGGACCCGGCGGCGATCCCGGCCGGCGCGGCCTACCTGATCGCGATCGCCGACCCGGGCGCCCGCCGCCGGTTGACCGAGCGGCTGCTGGCCGCCGGTGCCCGCCCGGCCGAGCCGCTGGTCGACCCGCGGGCGGTGCTGGCCGGCGGGGTCGAGCTGGCCGCGGGGTGCCTGGTGCTGGCCGGCGCGGTGCTCTCCTGCGAGGCCCGGCTCGGTCCGCACAGCCAGGTCCACTACAACGCGACCGTCGGCCACGACGCGCTGCTGGGCGCCTGGGTCACCGTCTGCCCCGGCGCCAACGTCTCGGGCGGGGTGCAACTGGCCGACGGCGCGACCGTCGGGGGCAACGCGGTGGTCCTCGGCGGGCGGACGGTGGGCGAGGACGCCTTGGTGGGTGCGGCGGCCGTGGTCACCCGGGACGTCGCCCCGCGCACGGTGGTCGTCGGATCACCCGCCCGGGCGCTGCGCCGCCGCTGACCGGGGCCGGTCGGAGCCGGGCCGGTCGGAGTCGGGCCGGGTCAGGCCCGACGGCGAGCGGGCCCGGCGCCGGTCAGGGCTGGGTGCGCCAGGCCTCGGTTCTGCTCTGGCCGGCGCGCAGCGGCACCGGCGCCAGGTCGGGAAGAGCGCCCGCCGCCGGCCGCCGTCTGCAACCGACTCGGCGACGTCGCCGGGGTTGGGCGCCGTGTGCTCCACCCGCGGCGGTTGCCCGAGCGCCTCGCCAAGCTCGGCGCTCGGCTCCAGCTGGGGCCTGGTCGGCCCCGGACACCGCGGCCGAGGAGGCCGCGTCCAGCCGCCGGGCGCCCGCCCGCCGGGCCGCCGCCAGCACGTGCAGTGTGCCGGTGGCGTTGACCGGGTGGCTGCCCAGTGGATCGGCTACCGAGCCCGCCACCGGGGGCAGTGCGGCCGGGTGCACCACCGCGTCGGCGCCGGTGAAGGCTGCGTCCAGCAGTTCGGACGCCAGGTTGGCACCGATGAAGTCGGCTCCTCCGGTGATCACCACGCGCATGACGGACGATCCTTCCGGGCGCCGGACGACGCCGAGCGGGAGCGGGCGGACGGGACGCGCGAGTCGAAGGGACGGGACGGAACGCGGAGCCGATCGTAGCCGACCGGACACGGTCCGTGTAGACCCTCCATCGACTGTTCATCTGATCGTTTCGATGATCCGCATGATTCGATGATCCGTGCGATGCCCCGAGGGTGTGACGCCTCGAGGGCGGTGACGCCTCGAGGGCGGTTCAGTGCTTGTGCTGCCGGTAGGTCTCCTCCGCCGCGTCCACCACCGCGGCCAGGTCCCCGCCCGCCGAGGCGGTCAGCACCGCCGCCACCGCCCCCTCCACGAAGGGCGCGTCGGCGAACCGGACCGGGAACGGCAGCCCGTGCTCGTCGGCGGCCGCCAGCACCGCGGCCACCGTCTGGACCGCGGACGGCAGGTCGGCGAGGACCGCGACCCCGTGTCCCTGGTCGACCCGCCGGGCCGCGGCGGCGATCAGCAGCGCGCTGCTGCCCAGCCCGTCCCCGGGGTGCCCGCCGGTGGCCGCGACCGGGGCCGGGTCGTCGGTCTGCGCCATCGCCCGGGCCAGGTCGGCGGTGTCCTGGGCCAGGTCGCGACTGTGCGAGACCAGGACCACGCCGACCCGCCCGAGGGTGGCGGAGCGGATCGGCGTCTGGCTCGGCACCCGGGCGGCCGAGGGCGCCTCCCCGATCGGGATGACGTCCGCCCCGCTCCCGCCCCGCGGGCTGATCTGCGCCATCGGTTGCTCCCAGCTCTCCGGCCCGCTCTTGCGCTGCCCACTCTGGCAAAGCCGCCCCGCCCGGCCCACCCCGCCGCGCCGATCGGCGTTGCCGGTCGCCGTGCCGCTCGCCGGCGCGGCACTAGCACGGATGTGCGCCCGGTGCGGGTGGCTTCGCGGGTTGTCCGCCCGACCGGGGGAGTTCGTCCGGCCGCCGCTCCGCGGACCCGTCGGACGGCTACGCTGACCTCCCCTGCAGGACGTTCGGGAGGAGCAGCACCAGTGGCAACCGAGACCAGCGCCGATCGGGACGGCCGGGCCGCCGAGGACGCAGCGGCCGTGCCGCCGGCGCGCAAGCCCAAGTTGGACACCACGGGGGCCGAGTGGCTCTCGGCCAAGCAGGAGGACGGCTCGCCCGGCGACGTGCAGATCGCCTTTGTGGACGGCTACATCGCGATGCGCGACGGGCGCTTCCCGGACGGGCCGGTGCTGGTCTTCACCCCGGCGGAGTGGCAGGCCTTCGTGCTCGGCGCCCAGGACGGCGAGTTCGACCTGACCTGAGCCGAGCCGACCTGAGTGGGCCCGGTGCGAGCCGGGCTCGACCGGGCGTCAGGGCCGTCGGTTCTCCGGAACCGGCGGCCCTTCGCGTTGCCCGGCCCGGCCCGGCCCGGCGGCCCACTGCCCGCCCGCAGCAGCAGACAGGTGCCCAGAAGCAGACAGGCGCCGTGCCGACCGCCCCCACGCGGTCGTGCACGGCGCCTGCTGTGCGACCCGGTTCGCGAGACCGGGCTCCTCCGGCTGTCCCCGACGCCGATCCGCGAGACCGGTGTCGCCGAGAGGCAGGCAGCGGGGCCGGCGAGGCCCAGGCCGCCCATGCCCGGGATCCGAACGCCCCCACGCGTCGGTGTCCCGGGCTCGGTTCGGGGGCGCGACGGAGTCGGGGAACCCACGAACCAGGCTTTGGGTGAAAGGGGTGGAACTGAACTGCTGGAGTGAAAGGCGGAGCTGAAGGGTGGAACGCTTGAGAAAGGTGAAACGTGCCAACGAGCTGACGTGGTGCTGATGACACCGCAGCGGCTGCTCCGACCTGCACCAGGGGTGGCAGGGAGGGTGGGCGCACGCGAATGCGCCACAGCAGGCCACCCCCACGTGGCACGGGTCCACAGCTGCTGCCGTACATCCGCGACCGTAGCCCGGACGGTTGCTCAGCGTCAACATTCGTCTCGGAGCGTGGAGCTCGCGCCTTTGTGAACGCCGTGAGAGCGCGCCTCGGCGCCGCCCCGTGCGGTCACGCGCCCCCGGGCACGTACGATGGCGACATGTCATTTCTCCGCCGACGCTCCGGCACCCCCGCGGGCCCGGACTTCGACGTCCTCGCGATGGACCCGGGCGACTGGCCCGGCCTCTTCGGCGCCGCGGTGATGACCGGCCCGGACGGCTCCTGCCAGGGGATCTTCCTGCGCTACGACCTGTTCGGCGGCCGCGGCCCGGCGATGTTCATCGGCAACCTGCCCGAGGGCTCGCCCGCGCGGAACCCCGAGGACGGCGTGCCGTTCGAGATCAGACAGCTGCTCGCGGCCCTCGAGGTGGACGAGCCGGTGGAGTTCGTCTCCGCCGAGGACTTCCCGGTGATGCTCGGCGACGACCTGCTGATCGTGAAGAAGATCAAGGTCAGCGAGGGACGGGTGTTCTGCGCCCAGTTCGACCGCAGCGACCAGGTCCAGGTGACCATCGCCAGCTGGGACCGGCCGATCGCGGACGACCTGTACCAGCTGCTCAAGCCGCTGCCGGCGGACCTGTTCCAGCAGGGCTGAGCCGCCGCCCCGGTGCGCCGAGCGGTCCGGACGGCCGCCGCGACGCCGTCGCGCGCCCGTTCGTGCCTTGCTTGACGGTTTCGATCATCCCTTCGTACAGTCACCGACATGTTCGTCCGCCGCCCGCTGCTGCCTGCCCTGACCCGGCGCAGCTACCTGGACCTGCGGCGGACCGCCAGCGCGGTCTGTCGCTAGGCGCTCCCCGCACGTCGCCCGGACCCCGTCGGCCCCGCTCCTGCCGGCCGCGTGAGGTCCCGACCGGAGCCGCCGCGTCCGCGGACTCCGCCGTCGCGCGCGGGGCGGGCCGCGGCCGGATCGCACCGCCCGGCCGCGGCCCCGCACTCCCGCCCGCCCCACCGCCGTGCAGCCGTCGCCGGCTGCCGCGCCCCCACGCCGGCCGCCCGGAGGCAGCAGCGCCATGACCACCCGGACCACCCGCACCGACCGACCGTCAGCCGAGGAACCGTCAGACCGTCGCGCCCCCGCGGCACCCGAGGCCCCGTCAGCCCTGGCCGCAGCGCTCGCCGGGCTCCCACGGGTGGTGGACCTGCTGGCCGCTCGGGCCGAGGAGCACGACCGGGACGCCACCTTCCCCTACCAGGGCATCGAGGCGGTGCACGAGGCCGGTCTGCTCACCCTGACGGTGGGCCGGCGGTTCGGTGGCTCGGGCGCCACCCTGGCCGACACCGTCCGGGTGCTGGCCGAACTGGGCCGCGGTGACGCCTCGGTGGCCCAGGTCACCGCGCACACCCTGCTGCTGCACGCCGCCCAGGACCGCACCGGCGACTGGCCGGCTGCTGCCTACCGCCGGCTGCTGACCGAGTCCCGGCGCGGCCCGGCGCTGGTCAACACCCTGGACGCGGAGCCGGGCCGGGACTCGGACGGTGCGCGCCGTCCCGGCGGTCTGCTCGCCCGTCGGGACGGCACCGGCTGGCTGCTCTCCGGCCGGCTGGCCGGCTGCACCGGCGCCGAGGCCCTGGCCTGGCTGGCGGTGCGGGCGGTGACCGACGAGCCGGAGCAGCGCACCGGTCTTTTCCTGGTGCGCGGTGAGAGTCCCGGGGTCGAGGTGGACCCGGTCTGGGACCAGCTGGGGCTGCGGGCCAGCGCCGGCCACGACGTGGTCTTCACCGCGGTGGCGGTGCCGGCCGAGGCGGCGCTCGGGCTGCGCCCGGCGGCCCCGGCCGCGGGCGGGGAGCCCTGCCGGGATGCCGTCGCCACCCCCTCCCCCCCTTCGTTCTCCCCCCCC
>NZ_JBNQTI010000130.1:0-26830 GCF_050325825.1 Kitasatospora sp. LaBMicrA B282 | reverse complement strand
CCACGTTCTGCACTGGTCCCGCTGGCGCCGCAGACGCCAACACCAGGCCCGGACCAGCCACTACAAGAGACGAGGCCACAGCCCAAGAGCTGAAGCCTCGTCAGGTTAAGCACCGTTGCAGTATTAGGGCCTGTCTTCAAACTCCCGTCTGCGGGGCGGCGCCGGGGCACGCACCTCGACGGCTTCTCGTCAGTCGCCGATGCTCCGCATGGACTCCTTCCTCGGCGCCGCCGATGCACGCACCCCAACGCCGCCCCGCCCGCCCTTCGGGCGGACGACGGGAGTTTGAAGACAGGCCCTGGGGCCTCGGGCTGATTCGCGGCGTTCCGCTCCGGCGGGGAGGTGCGTTGGGCTACAGTCACGGAGCGGAAGGGGCTGCTGACCTGCGGTACTTGACGGATCGTCATACCACCTGAATAGAGTACGGCTTCATTATGAAGCAGGTACACACTTCGCCCCAGCAGTCCGCCCGCGGCCTGGCCCAGGACGCCGACGAGAGCCTCTACGACCCCCGGGTCCGTACCGTGATGGCCGAGTTCGTGCTCGGCGGCGACACCCTGGCCCTGGAGGCCGGCTCCGCCATCCGGGCCGCCACCCACGCCGTGGAGCGGCTGCGCTCGCGCGGCGCCCAGGGACGCGGACTCAGCGCCGGCGCGCTGGACATCCTGATCCGGCTCGGCGCCACCGCCGGCGAGGCGCTGAGCATCGGCGACCTGGCCCGGGCCGCCGACGTCAGCTCGCGCAACGTCACCGGCCTGGTCGACACCCTGGAGCGGGAGGGGCTGGCCGAGCGGATCCCGGACCCGCACGACCGCCGCTCGGTGCTCACCCGGATCACCCCGGCCGGCCGCGGCTGGCTCGACACCTTCCGGCTGCCGACCCAGCGTGCGATGGCCGCGATGTTCCAGGGCTTCACCCCCGCCGAGCTGACCGCGCTGCGCCACCTGTGCCTGCGGGTGGTGGAGAACCAGCAGCGGATGGAGCAGTACCTGGCGCAGGGCGAGGAGCCGCTGCTCTGAGTGCGGCGGGAGCTCTGGGCAGCGGCGTGGGCTCAGAGGGCGGCCAGCGCGTCGGCCAGGTCGTCCAGGCCCAGCGAGCCCTGGGAGAGCGCCGCCATGTGCCAGGCCTTCAGGTCGAAGTCGGCCCCCCGACGTCGCTGCGCCCCGGCCCGCCCGGCCAGCCAGGCGCGCTCGCCCAGCTTGTAGCCGATCGCCTGGCCCGGCCAGCCCAGGTAGCGCTCGATCTCGCCGATCCGCCGCGCCTGCGGACTGCCGTGGTACTCGGCCATGAACGCGGTGCCCAGCTCCGGCGTCCACAGCTCCCCGGGGTGGAACGGCGAGTCGGCCGGGATCCGCAGCCGCAGGTGCATGCCGATGTCGATGATCACCCGGATGATCCGCAGCATCTGCTTGTCCAGGTAGCCGAGCCGGTTGGCCGGGTCGGTGAGGAAGCCCAACTCGTCCATCAGCCGCTCCGCGTACAGCGCCCAGCCCTCGGTGTTGGCGCTGATCCTGCCCAGGGTCGCCTGGTAGCGGGTCAGCCGGTGCTGCAGGGTGACCGCCTGGGCGAGCTGCAGGTGGTGGCCCGGCACGCCCTCGTGGTACCAGGTGCTGACCAGCTGCCAGGTCGGGAACCGGGTGCGGCCCAGCGCCGGCAGGTAGGTGCGGCCGGGGCGGCTGAAGTCCAGGCTGGGGCCCGAGTAGTGCGGTGCCACCGAGCCGCCGGGCGGCGCGATGTGGGTCTCCACCCGGCGCAGCGGGCCCGCGATGTCGAAGTGGGTGCCGTCCAGGTCCGCGATCGCCCGCTCGATCAGCTCCTGCAGCCAGGCCCGGATGCCCTCCTCGCCCTCGATCGCGTGGCCGTGCTCGTTGAGGTGGGTCATTGTCTCCAGCACGCCCGCGCCCGGCAGCACCTGGTGGGCGGCGCGGCGCATCTCCTCCAGGGTGCGGTGGAACTCGGCCCAGGCCCAGTCGTAGGCCTCGGTGACGTCCAGGTCGGCGCCGGTGGCCCGGCGGGCGGCGCGCAGGTACTTCTCCTCGCCGACCGCGTCCGGCACCCCGACCGCGGCCGGCGCGTAGTCGGTCCGCAGCCAGTCGCGGAAGGCGGCGAGCGCGGCGGTGGCCGCCAGTGCGGAGCGGTCCAGCTCGGCCCGCAGCCGGTCGGGGCCCGGCGCGACGAAGTCGGCGAACCAGCTGGTCCCGCCGGTCTGGCCGGTCTGGCTGGTCTGGCCGGTCCCCTCGCCGAGCCAGTCGGCCAGCTGGCGGAGCACCGCCTCGACCTGGCGCGGCGCCGACACCAGGTTCCGGTCCAGGCCGGTGCGCAGCGTCCGCCGGTACCCGTCCAGCGCTGCGGGCAGGTCCCGCAGCCGGCCGCCGAGGTTCGCCCAGTCCGCCTCGCCCTCGGCTGGCGACATGGTCAGGGTCCGGCGCAGCTCGTGCAGCGGCGCGTTGATCGGGCGGATCGACCAGAGGTGGTCGCCCGCGTCGTGGCAGGCCAGCTGGGCCGCCAGCCGCTCGCGCAGCAGCCGTGCGCAGTCCGCCTCCGGGCCCTCGGCCGGCCCCGCCGCGTGCGCCGGGTCCAGCTGTGCCCTCTCCAGCTGTGCCAGGTCCAGTTGTGCCAGGTCCGCCTGCGCCCGCCGGGCCAGGTCGGCGGCCTCCTCGTACCACTCGGGCGACAGCGCCGGCTGCCGGTCCATCCCGACCGGCTCGCCCAACCAGGCGGCGGTGGTGGGGTCGTGGGCGACCACGGCGGCCACGTACGCGTCGGCGATCCGGCGGGCGGTGCCGGCGGTGCCGGGAGCGGTGCCGGGAGCCGGCGGTGCGTCGGCGACTGCGGGGCTGGTGGCGGGGTGCGGGCCTGACGGCGCGTGATCGGACATGGCCACCATCCTGGCGCAGCGCCGGGCGGTTGTCAGGGGCCGGTCGGGCGTGGCGGACGTGGTCCAGTGGGTGCCGCCTGGCGCAGTCGGCCCGGGGTGGTGCCGAGCCGGTCGCGGAGCAGCGAGGTGAGGGTGGTGGCGTTCTCGTAGCCGACCCGGCGGGCGACCGCGTCGGTCGGCAGGTCGGTGGTGCGCAGCAGGTGGGCGGCCTGCTCCAGCCGGATGCGCTGGGCGAAACGGAGCGGGGAGACGCCGAGCACCCGGTCCAGGGCGCGCTGCAGGGTGCGCTCGCTGGTGCCCAGGGCGCGGGCGGCGTCGGCGATCCGCAGCGGCTCGGCGAGGTGCTCGCGCACCCAGCGCTCGAAGCCGGCCACCGTCGGGTCGGTCCGGGCCAGGTGCTCGGGTATCGCGTAACTGGCCTGGCTCGGGCGGGAGTCGACCACCAGGTAGCGGGCGGCGAGGTCGGCCAGCAGCGGGCTGCGCTCGCGGACCAGGGCGAGCGCCAGGTCCAGGTGCGCCATCGCGGCCCCCGCGGTGGTCACCCCGTCGGTGTGGGTGAGCATCCGGGTCTCGTCCAGCAGCACCTGCGGGAAGCGCTGCCGGAACACCGGGGCCAGCCACCAGCTGGTGGTCGCCGGCCGGCCGTCCAGCGCCCCGCCCGCGGCCAACAGGAAGGTGCCGGTGCAGGCCGCGGCCAGCGGCACGCCCGCCGCGTGGGCGTCGGCCACCAGCTCGCGGGCCGGCCGCTGCTCGGGGGCGTCCAGCCAGGCGAGCAGCGGTTCGGGCTGCTTGTGGCCGACCCCGGGGACGATCAGCAGGTCGGGCCGGGCGGCGGTGCCGGCGGGCACCGCGCTGACGGTGTGGCCGGCGGCGGTGCGCGGGGGCGGGGCGGTGGCCGGGCCGGGGTGGACCAGGGTCACCTCCCAGGCGGGCGGGGGCTGCGGCAGCTCGTCGCGCAGCTCGTTGGCCGTCTGCAGCACGTCGAGGACCGAGGAGAGACCGGAGTCGAACACGCCGTCGAGCACCAGGACCGAGACCTTCATGGCGGAAACGGTAAGCGATGTGTCGGTTCCGCCACTGGGGAGCCCGGGGTTCGGGCTCGTAGCTTGGACACATCAGCTCGAACCGGGCCTCTGGAACCCCCGTGAGAGCCCGAACGAAGGGAACCCCGCCATGACCGCCACCCCCAAGCTCGGCCTGCTCGTCCGCCTGGAGGCCAAGCCCGAGCACGCCGACGAGCTGCACGACCTGCTGGTCGGCGCCCTCCCGCTGGCCCAGCAGGAGACCGGCACCCTCACCTGGTACGTGCTGCGCCTGGGCCCCACCACCTTCGGCATCTTCGACACCTTCGCCGACGAGCCGGCCCGCCAGGCCCACCTGGACGGCAAGATCGCCGCGGCGCTGCTGGCCGAGGCCCCGCGGCTGCTGGCCGTCGAGCCGGAGATCCTGCGGGTGGACGTGCTCGCCGCGAAGTAGGGGGCCGCGGTGCGCCGGGCAGCGGGCCTATGATCATCCCGCTGCCCCGCCCCCTGCCCAGCCCCCTGCCCCGCTCTTCCCGAGGAGCACCGGTCATGCCCCACTCCCTGCCGGGCGAACCTGACCTGGACTTCCGTGTCCCCGCACACCTGCGGTGCCGCTGGCTGGCGGCGGTGCTGGTCGCGCTCGTCGGCTACCCGGCGCTCGCGCTCCACCTCTTCGGGTACGGCGCCGTCGGCGCCTGGGTGGCCGCGACCACCGACCTGGCCCTGCTGCTCCTGCTCGGCGGCGGGGTCCGCAACCGGACCGCGGCGGACCGGCACGGGGTCAGCTTCCGTTGGGGCCTGCTGCCGGCCCGCACCGTCCCGTGGCCGGAGATCGCCTCGATCCGGGTCGAACCGGGCCCACTGCTCAGGTGGAAGCCGCAACGCTCGGTCCACCTCACCACCACGACCGGCCGCCGCCACCGCCTCCCGGCCCTGACCGACGGCGAACTGCTCGCCCCGGACCCCGAGTTCGACGCGCGAACCGAGCAACTCATCGCCGCCTGGGAACGTCACCGGGCGGTGGCGGGGTAGGGCCGAGCTGCTTGTTTGCCGGTGGACTCAGTCCACCTCGGCGAGGATCCGCAGCGACGGGGGCTCGGCGAGCAGGGTGCTCGACAGCTCGAGGGAGCGGGCCAGGTGCGGGCTGGCCAGGTGGGCCTCGAGTGCCGCCCGGTCGGCCCACTCCTCCACGACCACCCAGGACCGCGGGTCGTCCGGGTCCACGTAGTTGCGGTAGGAGAGGCAACCCGGCTCGGCCAGGCTGGCCTCGGCCATCGACCGGGCCTGGGCGCGCATCTGCTCCTCCATCCCGGGCTTGGCCTTCAACACCGCGATGACGTTCACGTTCTTGGACAAGGTCCCCCACTCGCTTCCCGCGCTCGCGCGCCGTCGTCGGTACCGGTCGGGATCAACACGGCGGTCGGTCGAACCCTTCCCCGGGGCCGGCGGCGCAGTCGGTGAAGGCTCCGCCGGTGAGGACGGGCACCACCGTGCTCGCGTCCAGCTCCGTGGCGATGGCCACGTCGTCCGTGAACCCGCGCCGGACCAGTTCGAGGCCCGAGGAGCAGGCCGCCACCGCGCCGGCGACGTCGGCGGTCCCGACGAAGCACGCCCGGGCGGCGGTCGCCTCGGGGGACAGCGGCCCGCCGCCCTGCGCCGCCAGCGCGGCGATGACCGCTCCGGCGCCCAGCAGGTCCTCCAGCGCCGGTCGCAGACTGCCGTCCGGCCACCGCTCGCCGGCGGCGATCACCAGCACCGGCCGGTCCACGCTCCCGTAGCCCTGCCGGGCCAGCCACCGGCCGACCGCACCGGCGTTGCGCAGGCTGCCCGCGACCACGGTCGAGCCGCCGGCAGCGGCGGCGATCGCCGAGCCGTTGGGCGAGGGCAGCACCAGGCGGGGGGTGTACGGCGCCCGCCGGAGGGCGGCCGGCGAGAGCGACCACGGGGCCTGTGGGGTGGCCGCCCGCCGCCCCACCGCCAGCTCCGCCGCCTTCTCCCGGGCGAAGGCGACCGCCGTCCCGTCCCGCCAGGCGTAGGGGTAGACCCGCACGCCCGCCTCGACGGCGACCGTGACCGAGGTGGTGAAGGACAGCACGTCGACCACCACCAGACAGCCGCCCTCCGGCGCCAACTGCCGCGCACCGGTGGGACCCCACTCGAAGCGGACGCCGTGCTCTCGTTGCAGGAACCAATCGCTCATGGTCGTCGATCATGGCAGTGGTCCGCGGCGGCGCAAGCGAATTCCGCAGCAGCGCAGTCGCACGTAGCGGCGGTGCAGCCGCATGTCGCGGCGGCTCGAGCACGCGTCAGAACCCGGTCGGCCGACGCGGCGTGTACCCGCTCTCCAACGCCGCGGTCTCGGCCGCGTCTAGGTGCACCGCCAGGGCGGCCGCCGCGTCGTCGAGGTGGGCCGGCGCGGTCGCGCCGATGACGGGGGCGGCGACGGTCGGGTTGGCGAGGACCCAGGCGAGGGCCACCCGGGCCATCGGGATCCCGCGCTGCGCCGCGACGCGTTCGACCGCGTCCACCATCGGGCGGTCGACCTCGCCGAAGAACCGCTGCCCGACGGGATCGCTCGCCGAGCGGCCGGTCACCCGTCCGTACGGCCGGGCCAGGCGGCCCTTGGCCAGCGGGCACCAGGGCAGGCTGGCGACGCCCTGGTCGGCGAGGAGCGGGAACATCTCGCGCTCGTCCTCGCGCTGCACCAGGCTGTACTGGTTCTGCATGGCGACGAAGGGCGTCCACCCGTGCCGCTCCGCGGCGTGCTGCAACTTGGCGAACTGCCAGGCCCACATGGACGAGGCGCCCAGGTACCGCACCTTCCCGGCCGTCACCACCTCGTGGAGGGCGGCCATGGTCTCCTCGACCGGGGTGGCCGGGTCGAACCGGTGGATCTGGTAGAGGTCGATGTGGTCGGTGCCGAGGCGGGCGAGCGAGGCGTCCACCTGACCGAGGATCGCCCGCCGGGAGAGCCCGGCACCCCCGGGGCCGTCGTGCATCGGGAGCCCCACCTTGGTGGCGAGGACGATGTCCTCGCGCCGGGCGTACCGCTTCACCGCGCGGCCGACGAGCTCCTCCGAGGTGCCCCCGGCGTAGACGTTGGCGGTGTCCCAGAAGGTGATGCCCAGCTCCACGGCCCGCCGGAACAGCGGCGCCGCCGACTCCTCGTCCAGGGCCCAGGGGTTGACGCCCCGCGCCGGGTCCCCGAACCCCATGCAGCCGAGGGCGATCCGGCTGACCTGCAACTCGGTGTTCCCGAGCGGAACGTACTGCACCGTCAGCCTCCTCAGGCCGGGTAGGGAGCGGCCTCGCGAGCCGACCGGAGCGCGCCCGACCACCAGAGCAACTGGTCCAGCAGGGTCTTGGCGTACCCGGATACCTCAGGGTCCAGCGGGTGGCCGTCCTGCCAGGCCGTGAAGTAGTTCGGGAAGGCCAGACCGTCGCGGATCGTCACCGCGTGGAGCTCCGTCAGCACGTTCTCCAGGTGCAGCACCGCGTGCCGGCCGCCGGCGGCGCCGCCGTAGCTGACGAAGGCCACCGGCTTGGCGGTCCACTGGGTGAAGTGCCAGTCGATGGCGGTCTTCAGCGAGGCGGGGTAGCTGTGGTTGTACTCCGGCGTGACCACGATGATCGCGTCGGCGCGTTCCAGGGCCGTGGTCAGCGGGGCCATTCCGGCCGGGCGGGGGTAGGCGTCGCCGGCGAACTTCGGCGGCACCGCGGGCAGTGCGAGCGGGAGGTCGATGTCGGCCAGGTCGACGACGTCCACCTCGAACCCGCCGTGGGTCCGGGCCTGTTCGGCGACCCAGGAGGCCACTACCGGGCCGAACCGGCCTTCGCGGACGCTTCCGACGATGATCAGCAAGTTCTGCGTGTCGTTCTGCATGGCCACCACGATCGGCCCGCCCGGCGGCGGTAGCCAGGCCGTGCTCAGGCTGGCCCCCGCGGGGCCACGTTGAGCACTCCTCACGCGGGCGCGCGGCGCCCTACGCTCGCACCATGGGTACACCACTGGGGGACTTCATCCGGACCAAGCGGGACAGCATCCAGCCGGAGTCGCTGGGACTGCCCGAGCGCGGCCGCCGCCGCTCGCCGGGCCTGCGGCGCTCGGACCTCGCGGTGCGGGCCGGCATCAGCGTCGAGTACCTGACCCGGATCGAGCAGGGCCGGGACCGCAACCCCTCGGTGCCGATCGTGAACTCGCTCGCCGACGCGCTCAGCCTCGACCCCGCGGAACGCAACCACCTGCGCTACCTGGTGAAGATCACGGGTGGCGAGTGCGCCGGCCGGACCCGGCCCGCGCCGCCGGCCCGGGAGGTGCGCGCAACGGTCCGCGAGACGCTGCGGCTGCTCGAACCGGGGATCGCGGTGGTGACCAACCGGCTGGGCGACGTGTTGGCCTGGACGAGCGGCTACGCGGCGGTGCTGGGCGCGAGCGGGCTGCTCGACACCGAGGCCCCGAACCTCACCCGCTACGTCTTCACCCACCCCGCCGCCCGGGCCCTCTTCGCCGACTGGGCCGACGTCGCGGACGAGCAGGCCTTCGATCTCTGGCTCGGTCCGTCCGTCGAGAACTCCGAGTGGCTCAGCACCGAACTCGCCCCGGTCGCCGGCCCCGAGTTCACCAGCCGCCTGAACCGCCACGCGGTCCCGCGCCGCGGCGTGCTCCGGCTCGACCACCCGACCGCGGGCGAACTGCGGCTGCTCCGCGAGACGATGGAACTGCCCGCCGACGCCCAGCAGTTGGTGGTCCTCCTCGCGGCCGACGACGCCACGGCCCAGGCCCTCGACCAGCTCCGCCACCGTGGCACGGGCCACCTGCGGGCCATCTCGTGACCCGCGCAGGTAGACCGGGGCCAAGGACCACGGCTGCGTGAGGTGGGTCACAGGGAGGTTGACCTCAAGTCGGCTTGAGGTTGAAGAATCCGTGGCGTCGGAGTCGAAGTCACCTGAACAGGGGAGTGATCAGCATGCGGGCGGTGCAGGCGGTGCGTTTCGGGGGTCCGGAGGTTCTGGTGCCGGGTGAGGCGCCGGAGCCGGTCGTCGGGGCGGGGCAGGTGCTGGTCGAGGCGTCCGTCGTGGGCATCACGTTCGTCGAGACGCAGATCCGCCGGGGCGTCGACCAGTGGCATGCCAAGCCCGAACTGCCCTACGTGCCGGGCGGCATGGTGGCCGGCCGGGTGGGCGCGGTCGGGGCAGGGGCGGACCCGAGCTGGATCGGTCGGCTCGTTCTGGCGGACGCCGGGGCGACGGGTGCCTTCGCCGAGCGGGTGGTGGCCGGTGCGGAGAGCCTGGTCCCGGTGCCCGACGGGCTGGGCTTGCGCGAGGCCGCCGCCCTGCACACGGACGGCAGTACCGCGGCGGGGCTGGTCGAGGGGGCCCGGATCGTGTCCGGCGAGTGGGTGCTGGTCGAGGCGGCGGCCGGCGGGGTCGGCAACCTGTTGGTCCAGTTGGCGCGGGCAGCGGGGGCCAGGGTCATCGGGCTGGCCCGCGGGGCGCGGAAGCTCGACCTGATCCGTGCCCTGGGGGCCGAGGCGGCGGTCGACTACTCCGCACCGGACTGGACCGAGCAGGTCCGCAAGGCGACCGGCGGCGCGGGGGTCGACGTCGTGTTCGACGGTGTGGGCGGGGAGATCGGCCGGGCCGCGTTCGAGTTGACGGCCCGCCACGGCCGGTTCTCCGTGCACGGCGCGTCCAGCGGTCGGCTGACCGTGATCGAGCCCGGGGCAGCGGAAGAGCGCGGAGTCGAGGTGATCGGGATCGAGCAGCTGTACGGGTTCCGGCCGCGGATGCACCAGTGGGCCGAACAGGTGATGGCGGAGGCGGTCGCGGGCCGGGTCCGGCCGGTCATCGGACAGACCTTCCCGCTGGAGCACGCCGCGGACGCGCACGCTGCGATCGAGAGCCGAAGCGCCCTGGGCAAGACCCTGCTGCTGATCTGATCACCCCCGCTCCGATCACCCCCGCTCCAACCACCCCGCAGGCTGCGCTGGGAAGCCCCCTCCTGCCTCCCAGAGCAGCCGTCGGCAACCGGATCGGAAGCGGCGATACCCGGACCAAGCCGCGCGACCGCGCCAAGGCCAGGGCACCCGGAGGACCAACGGAGCAGGGCACCGCGGATGCCATGACGCCAACGGCCCACCAGGGCAACAGCAGATACAGACATACATGGCAGGCAGCGATCGCCCCGCCCAGCAGTACCCCGCCGGAAACGCCAAGCGCCCTGGCACCGGTGGGCGCGGGGCGCTGCTGACGTGAGCTAAACCGTCGTGATCGCTCAGGCCGGGATCTCCGAGCTGACCGGTACGGGCGGCTCGACGCCAGTGAGTTCGGCTGAGCGGGCGACGAGAAGTGGGGCGAGCTCGGGGTAGTAGCCGCGGGCGACGGCTTGCAGCATCTCTGCCAGGGCGATGAGTTCGCCGATCCGGCCGGCGGGAGTGTCCAGCACGTCGGCGAACTCGATGCGGATGCGTGTGGCCACCTCGGGGACGAGAAGACTGTTCACGTACAGGTTGCCTGGGTCATAGCCCACCGGGAGCAGGCCCCAGCGCTCCCAGTCGAGGATGGCCAGCGGCGCGGTCAGGTTGCCCCAGTGCAGGTCACCGTGGCCAGTGGCACGCTCCACCTTCGCTGGCGCGGGGATGCCGAGGAACTGGGGGAACGCCTTTTCGATCCAGCTGTCACGCACCGTGGTGCGCACGCCCTGGGCTTGGCCGAGGCGGATGACAGCACGGCGCAGGGTGCTCCACCACTCGTCGGACAGGTCGGGGTCGTGGACCAGGTCGGGGCGGTGGGGCGAGATGACGGGGTGAGGCACGAAGTCGAGGAGGTCCGCTCCGTAGCCGAACCCGTCGGCGGCCCAGTCGAGCGAGCCGTGCAACCGGGGGCGCGGTACGTCGCCGGAGATCAGGGCCGCTGCCCCGACGATGCCTTCACCGTTCGGCCGGGCGCCGGTTCGCTTGGTCGAGAAGACGCGGAGCCACTGATCCCCGGCCCGGCAGCTGAGCGTGAGCCCGAGGTCCCCCCAGACCAGGACACCATCACAGTGCACGCCGAGCCGACGGGCCGCGTACTGGTGCGCGGCCTCCATCCGCAGCCTGATCGCGTCATCCGGTGGCGAGTACATCGATCACCTTCCTGAGTTGGTCGGCGGCCAGCGGATCGGCCAGCGCCTTGGCAGCATCGTTCCAGTGCTGCGGGCTGCTGGCCGAGAGCAGAACCACGTCCAGACCGGGGCACGAAGCCGCCACCAGCAGAGCGGCGGCCGGGGCCGACAGACCAGGGCGGATCAATTCCACCAGTTCGGGTGTCATCAGCCCCGGCAGCTCACCGCCATGCAGCGGCGCCGAGCCGAAGGTGGCCATTCCGGCGTCACGCGCCTGCATCAGCGGACCGGCAGCGTCGAGGGACTGACCGATGACGTCGGCCATCACCAGGCTCACCGGCAGTTGCAGGCCCTTGAAGTGGTGGCGCGGTGAGCCGGCGGCTTCCTGCGCCAGGGTCAGCAACTCCCCCACCGTGAACGCACCAGAGGTGAGGCCCGACCAGGTGGCGACTCCATAGCCCTGGATCCGGCCAACCTGTGCCATGGCCTCCAATTCGCAGAAAGCCTTGCGCAGTTGATCGTGGCACTCACCGCGACCTTGACCGTGATGGATGCGCTCAGGGTTGTGGATGAAGACCAGATCGGCGCGGCCGAGGATCCGGAGAGAGTCCTCGACCTGCCACCGGATGAACCCGGGAGAGAGGTTGTGCCCGCTAGCTGCCCGCCCGGCGGTGAGCACGCCAGCGACGACAGCCGCCCGTCCCTGAGCGGCGGTGTGGAACCCGGTCTTGGTCGTCACCAGGACCTGGGGGTACTCCTCCAACACCGGAGCGAGTTCGCGGTGGGCCAGGCCGTGCCCGTAGTTCGGGGCGGTGTCCACCCACGGCGCGCCGGCGGCGAGGGCGGTGCGCGCCGCCTCCTGAACGGCGCGCACCCTGTACGTTCCCAGCCCAAGGACGGCCGTCACAGCGCCGTCCTCACCACGGAGGCCGCTTGGCCCTCGACGAGGACGGACACGAGCGAGGCAACGTCCTTGACCTCTAGGTCGGCCGTCGCAGCAAGCGATCCCAAGGTGGCAGGCTGGCCGGTGAGCAGTGCCCGGAGCATCGGCGTTGCCTGTTGAGTGAAGTCCCACTCGGTTCCAGCCGCCGCGAGCGTCACCGTGCCTTCAGACCTGTTCTCCGTCAGCCGGGCCCGAGGAGCGGTCAGGCGAACCGACACTTCCGCGCGAGCGGGCACGCCGTTCACGTAAGGCAGCGAGGGCACAGCACGGCCGAAGTGGGTGGTGTCCATGGACTCTGCCCAACGACAGACCAGGTCCGGATCGGCCAGCTCGACCGCCAGTGCCTCGCGCAACTCCCCTACGAACGCAGCCTGTTCAGGAGGTGAACCGAAGCGCGGCACGTCCAGTCGCAGTGCGAGACGGGAACGCAGCTGGTCCACGACCCAGCTCAGCAGCTCCGCCCCGGTGTGGGTGACCAGGCCGAAGGTCAGGTGCAGGGACTCCGTTCCCTGGTCCGCGCTGACCGCGTGCCAACAGCCACGGGGCAGGTAGAGCACATCCCCGGCGGTCAGCACCAGGTCGGCGAGCGGTTCACCCTGTGGTTCCTCTGGGGCTTCCAGATCTCGGAAGGTCGGAGCGGTCCGGGTGGACCCGTAGAGCTTCCAGCGCTTGGACCCGTGCATCTGGACCACCACCACGTCGTGGTCGTCCCAGTGCGTTCCGAAGCCCTCGCGCTCGGTCCACGAGGCGTAGGCGTTGACCTGTACCGGTGTACCGACGAAGCGTTCCAGGCCTTCGGCAGCCGACCCGATCGGTGGGTGCATCGTGTCGATCGAGTCCACGACGAGCGAGGCACCGCCAGCCAACTGTGCGTGCAGGTCGGCCGGCAGAGTCCGGTGCCAGGTCACGGCCCGCCGGTTGGTCATCGGGACCGTGTACCGGCTGTGGGGCACGGCCTCGCCGTCCAGCGACAGGCGAAGCCGCGGAGGTTCCAACCGCTGGGTGGCGAGGATGGCGTTCAGGTCGTCCCAGGACAGCAGGCCGACGACGGCGGCGGCCTTGCCAGGGAAGACGGCGTAGGAGCGGTGGAGCGTCTGGGTGAGGAAGGACTCCCCACCCAGACGCGCCGCCCACGAAGCAGCATCAAGCATCGTGGGCGTCCGACTCAGGTGTCGTTCTGGTCGGACTTACCGCCAGTGTTGTCGGACGGCTGCTCGGCACGGGTCCGAGCGGCGGCGATCTTCCTGGAAGCGACCAGGAGACCACCGTCAGCGGCCGGGGCCGCCGGGGTGTCCTGAACCATTGCTTCTTCCCTTCTACTTGGGGGGACTCCCGCCGGAGCTCCGGCGAGAAGACAGAGGGTGGCGCCAGCCAGCCGTGGGGGACATGGCGACCGGCGCCGTGGTCCACCCGGCCCATTTCCCCAGGGACCGGGTGGAGATTGAGAGGCCACCAGGCCGAGCCGACAGCAACGATCGCGCTGGGCCCTGTGGCATGGACTATGCGGCCGGGGTCGACTCCCGAGCGAGGACATCCGTGTGGGCCGCTCGCACCAGCACCGACAGGCGCCCGTCACCAGTCACGGTCTGGTCGGAGGCCATCTCGAACCACACGACCTTCCCAGCGCCGGAGGGTTCCCAGCCCCAGGAGTGCGACAGGCCCTCAACGACCATCAGGCCTCGACCTCCGGTCACGGTGTCCTGCGCCGCGTCCGGATCCGGGAGCCGGAGGCTGGTGTCCGCGACTTCGACCCGCAGGCGAAGGCCCGTCCAGCGCACGGTTACCTTGCAGCGCGCCTTCGTGTGTTCCACGGCATTCGCCAGCAACTCGCTCGTACACAGTTCGACATCACGCAGCGCGTCGGTCGACAGCGGCACCTGCCAGAACCGCGCGATCCCGAGCACCAGGTGCCGGGCCGAACGAACAGCCGCCGCGCTCGGCTCCACGTCCCACTGCTGCGGCACTGGAAACGTCGGCTCGTTCGGCATGCCATGACCCCTTCGCAAGGACGGATGCTGACGCCGTTGGCCGGACCTGTTCCGACTCGGTCGGAGTAACCGGTCCGTCACTCCCGGCGTCTGAGGCACAATCAAACGCCTGCGGACGGGGTAGGGACAGGGCGATCCTGTAGGCAGGCAGTAGGCACTTCACTAGGCTGTCTGCCTCCCACCGACGGCACCGCGGAGACGGGCCTCACATGACCAACGACGCGCTACGAAGGCTTCGGCTAGGGCGAGAGTGGACCCAGGCCGAGGTGGCAAGCCGGGTCAACACCCGGATCAAGGCAGCGACGAGGCGCGACAGGGCGATTGACGCCAACGTGATCAGCCGATTAGAACGAGGAGCGATCACGTGGCCGGAGCAGGAGGTCCGCGACGCCCTGCGTGGGGTCTTCGGCGTAGCCACGAACGCAGAGCTGGGCTTGTTCTCGAAGCGGACCCGGCACGACCGTGAGGAGGTGGGTGAGTCGAAGCGACGTGACTTCCTCGCCGTCTCGTTAGCGACGATCCTCCCCGATGTCCTCCCGGCGCCGACCGCGGTCGGCATGAAGGACGTCAGCGACCTCGCGGAACGCACCTATGCCTTGGAAGAGTGGGACCGACGCAGCGGTGGATTGTCTACCCGGCATCTCGCGTTCGGTGAACTGCGAAGCGCCGTCGATCTCACCAAGTCGTCGATGGGTCCTCGTGTCCGCGACCGACTGTGCGTGCAGATCGCCAATCTCGCTGACCTCGCCGCTTGGTCCTCGTTCGACGCCGGACAGTCCGCTCCGGCCCGCAGCACGTTCGGACTGGGCATCAAGGCCGCACAGGAGTCCGGAGACCACGGGATCCTCTGCCACGTGGCAACCGGCCTGGCCCGCCAGGAGATCGCTGAAGGGCGCGCCACGGACGCGATTTCCCTCGCGGACATGGCCATGGGCAACGTGCCGCTCTCAGCTCTCGCAATGATCGCGGCGGTCAAGGCCCAGGCTTACGCGATCCGGGGTGACGAGGCCGAAGTGATGAGGCAGATCAGCCTCGCTGAGTCGATCTACAGCCGAGTTACCGACCTCCAGAGCGAGCCGCAGTGGATGTGGTACTTCACCCAACACAAGCTGCAAGGCGAGACCGGACAGGCGCTGTACCTCCTGGCTACGGTCACCGGGCACCCGGTCTCCGACCTTGTCTCACGGCTCCGGCGGGCAGTGGACTCCCAGACATCCAACCGAGCCCGAGCAAAGGCCATCGGCACCGCCCAGTTGGCCACTGCGCTCTACCGCCAGGGCGCGCGTGACGAGGCCGACCAGTACGCCCGCACCGCCATCGATCTTTCCGAAGTGGTCCGCTCCGCACGACTGAACGCCGCAGTGGCCGAGATGAGGAGAGCCCAGACATGACGATCGAAGACGCGATCAAGGAAGCCGCCGCCCGGGGCATCACGGGGTTGCCGGAGCCCTCCCGGCTGACCCACGCCCGGGTGTGGCCTACCGCATCGCAGTGGATCGGCGAGATCGGCGAACCGCCCCACAACGAGACCGTGGGCGAGGGCATGTTCGAGAGCAAGGACGACGCCCAGAAGGCCGCCTTGAAGGCCATCGCGGACGGTCGGGCCAGCCTGCTCGCGGTACTGCCGGCCGACCTGGCGGCGACGGCCGGAGAGTGGCCCGAGCCGATTGTGGCCACCTGGGACTGACACAACGCGAGGGCGGCCGTTCCGGGACCGTGTAGGCACCCAGAACGGCCGCCCTCGCGTACAGCCTCATTAGCCCACGACCCTGAAGCCATCGCTGCCTGCGCTGGGAAGCCCCCTCCTGCCTCCCAGAGCAGTCGTCGGCGAGCCAGCGGACCGGGAGCAGGACGGTGCTCCCGGCCCGGCCGGCTGGTGGACGCGGGTCAGTCGGCCAGCGGGAGGTAGACCCGGTTGCCGTGCTCGGCGAACTCCTCGGACTTGGCCTGCATACCCGCCAGGGCTTCGGCGTCGTACTGGGTGTTCACGGCCTTGTCGCCGTACAGCTCTGTGATGCTTTTGCTGATCTTCATCGAGCAGAACTTCGGGCCGCACATCGAGCAGAAGTGGGCCGTCTTGGCGGGTTCGGCGGGGAGGGTCTCGTCGTGGAAGGCACGAGCGGTCTCCGGGTCGAGGGCCAGGTTGAACTGGTCCTCCCAGCGGAACTCGAAGCGGGCGTCGGAGAGCGCGTCGTCCCAGGCCTGGGCACCGGGGTGGCCCTTGGCGAGGTCGGCCGCGTGGGCGGCGATCTTGTAGGTGATCACGCCGGTCTTGACGTCGTCCCGGTTGGGCAGGCCCAGGTGCTCCTTGGGGGTGACGTAGCAGAGCATCGCGGTGCCCCACCAGGCGATCATGGCGGCGCCGATGCCGGAGGTGATGTGGTCGTAGCCGGGCGCCACGTCGGTGGTGAGCGGGCCCAGGGTGTAGAAGGGGGCCTCGTCGCAGATCTCCTTCTGGAGATCCATGTTCTCCTTGATCTTGTTCATCGGGACGTGGCCCGGGCCCTCGATCATCACCTGGACGTCCTTGGCGCGGGCGATCCGGCCCAGCTCGCCGAGGGTCTGCAGCTCGGCGAACTGCGCCTCGTCGTTGGCGTCGGCGATGGAGCCGGGGCGCAGGCCGTCGCCGAGCGAGAAGGTGACGTCGTAGGCGCGCAGGATGTCGCAGAGTTCCTCGAAGTTGGTGTAGAGGAAGTTCTCCTGGTGGTGCGCCAGGCACCAGGCGGCCATGATCGAGCCGCCGCGCGAGACGATGCCGGTCTTGCGGCGGGCGGTCATCGGGACGTACCGCAGCAGCACGCCGGCGTGCACGGTCATGTAGTCCACGCCCTGCTCGCACTGCTCGATGATGGTGTCCCGGTAGACCTCCCAGTTCAGCTCCTCGGCCTTGCCGTCCACCTTCTCCAGCGCCTGGTAGAGCGGCACGGTGCCGATCGGGACCGGGGAGTTGCGCAGGATCCACTCGCGGGTGGTGTGGATGTTGCGGCCGGTGGAGAGGTCCATGACGGTGTCGGCGCCCCAACGGGTGGCCCAGGTCATCTTCTCCACCTCCTCCTCGATCGAGGAGGTGACCGCGGAGTTGCCGATGTTGGCGTTGATCTTCACCAGGAAGTTGGTGCCGATGATCGCCGGCTCCACCTCCGGGTGGTTCACGTTGACCGGGATCACCGCGCGGCCGCGGGCCACCTCGTCGCGGACGAACTCCGCCGTCAGGCCCTCGCGCAGCGCCACGAACTCCATCTCGGGGGTGACGACGCCCTGCTTCGCGTAGCCGAGCTGGGTGACGGCGACGCCGTCGCGGGCGCGCAGCGGGCGGCGCGGGCGGCCGGGGAAGACCGCGTCCAGGTTGCGCAGGTTCCCGCCGCGCGGCGCGGTGTGCTTGATCCCGTCGTCCTCGGGGCGGGCCTCGCGGCCGTCGTACTCCTCGACGTCGCCGCGCTGGCGGATCCACGGGTCGCGCAGCGCGGGCAGGCCGCGGCGCACGTCGGGCTCGTAGGCCGCGTCGGTGTACGGACCCGAGGTGTCGTAGAGCGGGACGGTGCGGCCGTTGGTCAGCTGCACCTCGCGGAAGGGCACCCGCAGGTCGGGGCGGGAACCCTCGCGGTAGGCCTTGCGCCAGGCGGGGGTCGGGTAGCCGGTGCCGGCGCTGCTCACCGCGGCGTTGCCGGACGTGTTCTGGGCAGACTGCGGTGCATCAAAAGTGGTCATCGGACCTCTACTCCCTACGCCGGCATTACCCGGTCCAGGTTCCTGCGGTCGGCGCAGCGGTCGGTACGCGTGCCCACGTACCCTTCAGCGCCCTCTCAGCCCGGTGCTCCGAGCTCCCGTGTCCGCGGGCGGTGTTGCCCGCGACAGACGTCCCTCACCGTAGCGGGCCGTCCCGTTCGGGTCCAGGGTGGCACCCCTGGTGAGACGCCGGGTGGCCGGATTCACTATGCTCGCGTTGTTCGCACGACTGTTCGTGTACGCGACGCCCTGGCAGCTCGGCGCCGCTGCGCCATCTCCGGGGGAAACCGTGACCAAGCCTCGTCTCGTTGCCGTTACGGCGGCCCTCGCCATGAGTCTCGGTCTGATGACCGGTACGGCCTCGGCGCAGACCACTGCACCCACCTACTACTGCTTCAACGGGATCAACAAGGTCCAGCTCCAGGGATCCTGGACCGGACTGGACAACGCCAAGTTGGTGTTCGGCGGAGCACCCGTCGAATCGACCTTCACCCTCACCAACACCAGCGGCCACGATCTGCCCGGCGTGACCATCTGGGCGCAGTGGCTCCATGACCAGGAACTCGCATGGCACACCTTCACCATCGAGACGAAGGAGACCGGAGGGGACTGGAAGAACCTCCGGGTCTCGCAGCCGCTCATGTCGGGATCGGGCCTGTCGTACGGGCCTCTCGGGCCCCTCGACCTGGCCAAGGGCGCGACCCTGACGGTCCGGTTCCGCTTCTCCGTACCGCTCGTTGACACCGGCGTGATGAACGCCCCCATGGCCAACCACTACAAGTTCGCGCTGGCGGTCTCCTCCGAGTTGTTCGACAACGACTCCGGCAAGTTCCTGGACCCGAACGCGGCGGTCGATCCCACCCCCGGCCCGACGGGTGTCTGCACCAGCTACGTCTTCGCGCCGACGGCGAGCTTCGACACCGTTGCGGCGTCGAGCCCGACTCCGACGCCGACGGCGAGCACCACCGCGACCACGTCCGTGGCGCCGACCGGCACGCCCACGACGACCGCTGAGCCCGCGGCCACCGGCAAGCCCGCGCCCACGTCGAGCGCCACGCCCACGGCCACCGCCAAGCCCAGCCCGTCCCCGACCGCCACCGGCCCGGAGCTCGCCTTCACCGGTGGTGGGGGTAGCGCGCTGCCGTTCGGTATCGGTGGTGCGGCCGTCGTCGTCCTGGGCGGCGCGATCCTGGTGGCGGTGCGCCGCCGCAAGCGCGCGCACAACTGAACCGGCGCCGCCCCTGAGGTCCGGGCGCCCGCTCGCCCCACCGGCGCGAGCGGGCGCCCTGTGTTTACCCGATCGTGTGGGCGCTGGCAGACTCGCGGGCATGACTGGACTGACGGGGCGGGTTACGGGGAAGGTCGGCGCCGGGCTGGTCGGGGAGGTGCTGCTGCACGTGCCGGAGCGACAGGGATCCGAGGCGTTCCTCGCCTACCTGGCGGTGCCGGGCGACCCGCTTCCGACCGGTACTCAGGTGGTGGTGGTCGAGTACCAGCCGCCGCGAACCGTCTACGTGTCACCGATCTGAATCCGTCCCGGTACGGGATCCGGATGCGCCGGGCTTCCCATGTGATCGGAACAGGCGCACAATCTCGATTCGCCACCGCGTCCGCGCAATCCTGCACAACCTGGCGCAGCCACGGAGCGGTGTGCTCCGAAGGGGGATACGGCCGATGTTGATCGGCACCATCGCGGGGATCGTCGCCGCGGCCATCGTGATCCTGATCGTGCTCTTCAAAATGTGCTGGCGGGTCGCCGAGCCGAACGAGGCGCTGATCATCTCCGGCTCCAAGCACCGCACCGAGGGGTTGGGCGAGGGGCTCGGCTTCCGCATCGTGACCGGCCGGGGGACCATGGTCACGCCGGGCATCCAGACCGTCCGCAAGCTCTCGCTCGACCTCAACGAGGCCGACCTGGACGTCGAGTGCGTGACGTCGCAGGGGATCCCGGTGCAGGTCAAGGGCGTGGTGATCTTCAAGGTCGGGGACGACACGATCTCGATCGCCAACGCCGCCCGCCGCTTCCTGGACCAGCAGAAGTTCATGGGCCAGCGGGTCCACAACGTCTTCGCCGGCCACCTGCGCTCGATCGTCGGTGGCCTGACGGTCGAGGAGATGATCCGTGACCGCGAGCGGCTGACCGGGGAGACCCGGGCGGCCTCCGGCACCGAGATGGAGAAGCTCGGCCTGATCATCGACTCGCTGCAGATCCAGGAGATCCTGGACCCGACCGGCTACATCAAGAACCTGGCCGCGCCGCACGCCGCCGCCGTCCAGCGGGACGCCCGGATCGCGGCCGCCGAGGCCGACCGGATCGCCACCGAGGCCGAGCAGGAGTCCTTCGCCCGCAAGGCCGAGGCCACCCGCAACTCGGGGATCCAGCAGGCCGGTTACCAGGCCGAGATGGACACCGCGGCAGCCCGGGCGCAGCAGGCGGGCCCGCTGGCGCTGGCCGCCTCCCGGCAGGAGGTCGTGGTCCAGGAGACCAAGGTCGCCGAGCTGGAGGCGCACCGCAAGGAGCAGCAGCTCCAGGTGGACGTCCGCAAGCCGGCCGACGCGGCCGCCTACGAGACCCGCACCAAGGCCGAGGCCGAGCGCGACGCCCGGATCTCCGCCGCCCAGGCGCAGGCCAAGGAGACCGAACTGCGCGCCGGGGCCGAGGCGAACCGGGTGAAGATCGCTGCGCAGGCCGAGGCCGAGGCCACCAAGGCCCGCGGTCTGGCGGCCGCCGAGGCCACCCGGGCCACCGGTCAGGCCGAGGCCTCGGCGGCCGAGGCCAAGGGTCTGGCGGCGGCCGAGGCGGCCCGCGCGCTGGGTCTGGCCGAGGCCGAGGCGATCAAGGCCCGGGCGGCCGCGCTGGCCGAGAACCAGGAGGCCGTGGTCGCCCAGCAACTCGCCGAGAACTGGCCGGAGATCGTCCGGGCCGGGGCCGACGCGTTCGGCAACGTGGAGCACATGGTGCTGCTCAACGGGGCGGACGGGATGGGCGAGATGTTCGCCAAGGCGCTCACCATGGGCGGCACCGGGCTGGGCCTGGCCCGGCAGCTGCTGGGCTCGCTGAACAACGGCGCGCAGCCCGGCCAGGAGGCCGCGGGCGACGGGACCGGCGCGACCGGCGCGAAGGCCGACGCGCCGCGGCCGGCCGGCCGGCACGGCGCCACCACCCAGTCGATCCCGGTGCAGAGCGACCGGGACAGCTGACCGGGGCACCGGCCCGTGCGGCCCCGGTCCGGTTCAGTTCTGGTACGCCCCGGCCAGCGCCGCGAACGCCTCCTTCGGCCGCCAGCCCAGCCCCGGACGGGCCGCCGGGTCGCCGGGCGGCAGCATCGCGACCACCCCGTAGGAGGCGAGGTCCAGGTCCCGGCGCGGCTCCGCCCGGTGCTCGGCGTCGTAGTGGGCGAAGGTGAACCAGAAGGCGCTGTCCACCCCGAGCTCCTCGAACACGGCCAGCAGCTCGCTGAGGTAGCGGACCTGCTCCTGCTCGTCGCGCACCAGGTCCTCGGCGATCACCGGCTCCGGGCCGCTGCCGTCGGTGACCGCCCAGCCCAGCCCGCCGCGGTCGGCGGCCCCCCGGTAGGCGCAGCAGCCGAACTCGGTGACCGCCACCGGCTTGCCGTGCCGGAACTGGGCCCGCAGCTCCTCCCGGTAGCGGTCGGCGTTCTGCGCGTCCCGGTAGGCGTCCACCCCGACCAGGTCGAACGGCGTCCAGTCGATGTGCTCCCAGGTGCCGGAGGCGTAGCCGATCCGGCCGTCGAACTGCTCCCGGGCCACGGCCGCGGCCCGGGCCAGGAAGGCGTTCAGCCGGGCGCCGACGTCCCGGAAGCCGGCCCGCACCACCGGGTCGGGGCTGGTCAGCGCGGCCAGCCGGGCCTCGAAGTCGTCGCCGGGCAGGAACCCGGCGGCGAACAGCGACAGTTCGCAGCCCAGCACCAGGACCACCTCGGCGCCGCGCGCCCGGATCCGCTCGGCCCGCCGCGCGCAGTCGGCGAAGTAGGGCAGCAGCTCGGTCTCGTCCAGGTTGCAGGGGAACGGCGCGAACCAGACCTCCAGGCCGTGTTCGGCGGCGAACTCGGCGGCCAGCTCGATCCGTTCCGGGTGCGCCCCGGAGATCCGGACCGCGGTGCAGTGCAACTCCTCGGCGATCACCCGCAGTTCCTCGCGCACCTGGGCGGGGTCGAAGTCGCTGCGGGAGAGGCGGTCGCCCGGCTGGAATCCGGTGTCGTAGTTGATGCCCTTGCCGCGCATGGTCGGCTCCTTGTCCGGGTTCGGGGTGGGGGTTCGGTGCTTCGGGGTTCAGTGCTGCGGGGCTTCGCGGCTCAGGCCTGCTCGCCCAGCAGCTTCTTCAGCCCGTCGGTGGTCGGCGCGGTGATCATCGAGGCCGCGCCGATCGCGCCGACCAGGAAGACGGTGGGCAGCCAGACCATGGTGTGCAGCGGGAGGGTGTAGGCGCCGACCACCCGGGCCAGGCACTCCACCAGCAGCGCGAGGCCCCAGACCACCGAGTGCCGCAGCGCCAGGGTGCGGAACAGCCGGCCCTCGGCCGACTCGGTGTCGGTGGTCAGCCGGTCCCAGGCGGCCTCCCGGGCGGGCTTGCCGCCGGTCAGGAAGGGCCGCAGGCCGAGCGCCATCAGCGGCTTGCCGCGCAGCGCGGAGACCAGGATGCCGGCGCCGACCGCGCTGCTCACCAGGCCGTCCTTGGCGATCATCAGCCGCGGGTCGCCGACGATGCAGGTGGCGACGATGCCGACCACGTTCACCACCAGCATCAGCCCGGCCAGGCCGTTGACACTCCGCTCCCGCAGCAGCCCGTAGAGGGTGCGCACCGCCGGGACGACGCTGCTCACGATCAGCGAGTCGACCATCCCGAGGCCCAGCAGGGAGTGCGCCGCGTAGTAGGTGGCCAGCGGCACCGCGACGTCCACGACGAGCGGCAGCAGGGCCCCGACCAGCGGGTTGCGCGGCTTGCCGGTGCCGCCGACCGCCTCGATGCTGGTGATCTCGCTCATGGTCCGGCCCTCCCGTTGGTCCCGCTCGTTGACATGACGATCATGTCTCGGCGGGCTGACCGGGCGTCAGTGCCTGCTGTCGCGCGTGCTCGGTGACAGCTGTCACGGCGGCTCATGACAGCTGTCATGCGGGCGGGCGAACCGGGTCCGGACACGCCGCGGCGCCCGGCCCCTTGCGGGGACGGGCGCCGGAGCGGAGGCGGCGTGCGATCAGCCCTTGGCTGCCTTCTTGACCAGGATCACCACCGCGGCCGCGATGCCGACCACCACCAGGGCCTTGACCGCGAACCAGACCAGCGAGCTCACCACGCTGAAGACGATGCCGATGACGTTGAACGCGATGATCAGCACCAGGATCGGGACGACGATGTTCCGCACCCAGCCGGGCAGCGACTTCCAGATCTCAGCCATGTCCGTTTCCTTCTCTCCCTGTGGGGTTGGGCTTCCCTCGCCGCATCCCGTCCGCTTTCGGTACTTCGATCGTACGAGGGCACCCGAGCGGAAACGAAGGGTTCAGGCCCCTGAGAGAACCCGGATACGGCCCTGAGGGTGCGGCCTCAGGGTCCCCCTTATCGGGGACTTATCCACCGCCCGGAGCGGCCGCGGCGCAGCTCAGACCGGCCACTGCTCGCCGCGCCAGGCGGCGTCCCAGAACATCCACTCGTACCGGGTGGTGGTCCGCACGTGCTCGTGCACCCGGCGCCGCTCGGCGGGCGAGAGCTGCTCGCCGAGCCGGTCGGTGAGCTCCAGCACCCGCCGCACCACCGACTGGAAGGCCTCGTCGCCGTAGACCGAGATCCACTTGGCGTAGAGCGGGTCGGGGGAGGAGGCGGCCAGCAGCCGCTCGCCGACCCGGGCGTAGACCCAGTAGCAGGGCAGCACCGCGGCCACCGCCTCGGCGAACGAGCCGCCGTACACGGTGGCCAGCAGGTAGCTGGTGTAGGCCCGGGTGGTGGGCAGCACCGCCTCGCCGGCGGCCTGCTCGGCGCTCTTGCCGAAGGCCTCCAGGAACTCGGCGTGCATCCCCTGCTCGGCGGCCAGCGCGCCGATCGCGTCGTCGGCGAAGGCCCGCACCTCGGCCTCGCCCGGCGCCTTGGCCGCGCAGACGGCCAGCGCCCGGGCGTAGTCGCGCAGGTAGTGCGAGTCCTGGACGACGAAGTGGCGGAACGCGGCGCGCGGCAGCGTGCCGTCGGTCAGGCCGGCCAGGAAGGGGTGGGCGAGGATCTCGGCGTAGATCGGCGCGACGGTCTCGGCCCACAGCTCCGCGGTCAGCGAGCGGTGCTGCGGGGAGGTCCGGTCCGGCGTCTCGGGCTGCGTCATGCCCCCGACCCTACGTCCGCGCCGGCGCGGCGGGCCCTCACGTCTCGGGCGGTGAGAAGACCACCAGCACCCGCAGCTCCTCGGTGATGTGGTGGAACCGGTGCGGGGTGCCGGCCGGTACGAAGACCACGCTGCCGCGGGCCACCGTGCAGGTCTCCTCCCCCACGGTGAGCGAGCCCCGGCCGCTGATCACCTGGTACAGCTCGTCCTGCCGGTGCACGGACTGGGTGTCCACCTCGCCGGGGGCCAGCGCGTAGAGGCCGGCCGACATGGTGCTCTCGCGCAGGAAGCGCAGGTAGCTCCCCTGCTGCTCGGTGCGGAAGCGGTCCAACTCGTCGAGTCGGAAGACCTTCACTGCTGCTCCTCTCCTGGGTGCTTCCACCGGCCGCCGCGGCCTGCGACCATGCGGGGCATGAAGCACTTCGTGGTCAAGACCCTCATCAACGCGGCCGCCATCTGGGTGGCGGCCCTGATCGTCAACGGCATCACCCTGTCCGGCGGCACCTGGCAGCGGAAGACGCTGACCGTGATCGCCGTCGCCCTGATCTTCGGCTTGATCAACTGGCTGATCAAGCCGCTGGTGAAGTTCTTCTCGTTCCCGCTCTTCATCCTGTCGCTGGGCCTGATCACCTTCGTGATCAACGCGCTGATGTTCTGGCTGACCTCGTTCGCCTCGGACCGGCTGCAGCTGGACTTCCACGTCGAGGGCTTCCTGCCGGCGCTGCTCGGATCGCTGATCGTCAGCCTGGTCGCCTGGGGCCTGCACCTGGCGATCGACGACGAGGACTGACTGCCAGGGGTTTCGGCGGCGGCGGGCTGCGGGGATGCTGAGGCACAACAGGCATCCGGAGGTGACCTGAGTGGCCGAGGTGACTCCCCACCCCCGTCCGGTGGTCAAGCGCACCGCGCGGGCGATCCTGCTCGACCTGCCGCCCGACGATCCCGGGCACGGCCCGGCCGAGCTGATCGTGATCAAGCGGACCCGGCCCGGCTGCAATCCCTACTGGATCACCCCCGGCGGAGGGGTGGAGGCCGCCGACCGCACCGTCACGGACGCCCTGCACCGCGAGGTGGACGAGGAGTTGGGCGGCAAGGTGGTCGACGTGGTGCCCGCCTTCGTGGACACCGTCGCGCACGCGCACCACGAGGACGGCAGCCTGGCCCACCCGCACGGGGTCAAGGTGCAGCACTTCTTCGTCTGCCGGCTGGCCGGCATGGACCCGGCGCAGCGGCACGGTCCCGAGGTGGACGAGCCGCAGGGCGAGTACGAGATCGTCCGGCTGCCCTTCACCCGGGAGGGCGTCACCTCGGTCAACCTGGTGCCGCCCTCGCTGCGCGCCTACCTGGCCGCGAACATCGAGGGGATCCGGGCGATGCTCGCCCCCGACCTGGGCTGACCCGACCCGAGCGGTCCGACCCGACCCGAGCGGTCCGGCCGGGGCGACACCGGGCCCACCGGCCCGGTCAGCCCTCGAGCAGGTCGTGGTGCAGGTGCTCGGCCCGGACGCCCGAGTGGGCCAGGGCGGCGGCGCCCCGGCGCACCATGGCCGGCGGGCCGCTGAGGTAGGCGTGGTGCCCGTCCCACGGGCCGCGCTGCACCGCCACGTCGGAGAGCAGCCCGCTGAGCGCCGCCGCCGACCGCTCCTCGGAGAGCACCGGGAGCACCTGGAGCCACGGGTGCCGCCGCTCCAGCTCCCGCAGCTCGGCGAGCCGGTAGAGCTCGGCCTGCCGGCGCGCCCCGTACAGCACGGTGACCTCGCGGCCCGCCGCGCCGTGCTCGGCGATCTCCTCGACCAGCGCGCCGACCGGGGCGATCCCGGTGCCGCCGCCCAGGCAGAGCAGCGGGGCCGGGTCGGCGTGGTCGACCACCATGGTCCCGGCCGGCGGACCGAGCCGCAGCACGTCGCCGGGGTGCGCCCGGCGGACCAGCGCGCTGCTCACCCAGCCCGCCTGCAGCGCCTTCACGTGGAAGGTGAGCAGCCCGTCCGGGCGGGGCGCGGTGGCGAACGAGAAGTGCCGCCAGACCCGCGGCCACCAGGGCGTTTCCAGGGTGGTGTACTGGCCGGCCCGGTACGGGTAGGCCTGGTCGGGGCGGACGGTGAGCTGCGCGGTCTCCGGGCCGACCAGCTGGTGCGCCACCACCTCGGCCTGCCACCAGGGCGGCGAGGTCCGGGCCGCCTGCTCGGCCGCGTCGATCATCACCGTGGAGATCAACGCGTAGGCCCGGTACCAGGCCTGCTCGGTCTCGGCGTCCCAGCGGTTGCCGCAGTACCGGGCCAGCGAGGCCACCAGGCACTCGCCGACCGGGGCGTAGTGGCCGCTCAGCGTGCCGTACTTGCGGTGGCCCTGGCCGAGTCGGGTCAGGTGGGCGGTCAGCCCGGCCGGGTCGTCGGCACTGCGCGCGGCCTGCAGCAGGGCGCGGAAGAGGCGGTCGCGCTGCACGTCCATGGCGGCGGGGAAGAGCGAGCGGATCTCCGGGTGGCGGACGAAGAGCAGCGCGTAGAAGTGCGCGGTGGCCCGGTCGGCGACCGGCTCGACCACGGTCAGCGAGGCGCGGATCAGCTCCACGTCGCGGGCGGTGGGCGGGGATGGTGCGGTGGGGCCGGTGAGTTCGGCCGACAGTGCGGCGAAGGAGGCGGGCGGGAGCGGGGCGGTCAGCGGGTCGGCGGCCCAGGCCTGGCTCCAGTGGTCGCCGGGGCCGGCCCAGTTGAGGCCGGGGGCCCAGCGGAACAGCGGCTCGATCGCGGGGCGGGGCTCGGGCGCGGTCTCGGGCGTGGTCCCGGGCGCGGGCGCGGGCGCGGGAGTGGGGACGGGGGCCGGCGCGGGCGCGGCGGGCAGCGGGGCC
>NZ_JBNQTI010000129.1:0-26868 GCF_050325825.1 Kitasatospora sp. LaBMicrA B282 | reverse complement strand
CCCGGCCGCCTCGGCCGCCGGTGCGTCCCCCGCCGCGGCCGCCGTCGCGCCCGCCGGAACGCCTGCCGCGGAGGCCGCCGGCGGGGTGCGCGAGGCGGTGGTGCGGCTGCTGGCGACCGGGCTGACCCAGCGCGCGGTGGCGGTCCGGTTGAGGCTGAGCGAGCGCACCGTGGCCGGGCACCTCGCCGAGCTGCGCGCCGAGTACGACGCCGACACCCTGTTCCAGCTGGGCTGGCAGCTCCGCGGCCGGGCGCCCCGGCGCTAGGGAGTGTCCTCGGGGTCAGCGGTAGGCCGACTCCCCGGTGATCGCCTCGCCCAGCACCAGGGTGTGGATCTCGCTGGTCCCCTCGTAGGTGAGCACCGACTCCAGGTTGTTGGCGTGCCGCAGCACCGGGTAGTCCGTGGTGATCCCGTTCGCCCCGAGCACGGTGCGGGCGCTGCGCGCGATGCCGAGCGCCGTGCGCACGTTGTTCAGCTTGCCGAAGCTGACGTGGGCCGCCTTGGCCCGCCCCGCCTCCTTCAGCCGCCCGATCCGCCAGGCCACCAGGTAGGCCTTCTCCAGCTCCACGGCCATCTCCACCAGCTTCTCCTGGGTGAGTTGGAAGGCGGCGATCGGCCGGCCGAACTGGATCCGGCTCTTGGCGTACTCCACCGCCGCCTGGTAGCAGTCCCGGGCGGCGCCCACGGTGCCCCAGAGGATGCCGTAGCGGGCCTCGTTGAGGCAGGAGAGCGGCCCGCGCAGCCCGTGCACCCCGGGCAGCACCGCGTCGCCGGGCAGCACCACCTCGTCGAAGCTCAGCCCGCTGGTCACCGAGGCGCGCAGCGAGAGCTTGCCGTGCACGTCGGTGGCGGTGAACCCGGGGGTGCCGGCCGGGACCAGGAAGCCGCGCACCCCGTCCTCGGTCTGCGCCCAGACCACCGCGACGTCGGCCACGCTCCCGTTGGTGATCCACATCTTGCTGCCGGAGAGCACCCAGTCGGCGCCCTTGCGGCGCGCGGTGGTGCGCATGTTGGCCGGGTCGGAGCCGAAGTCCGGTTCGGTGAGGGCGAAGCAGCCGATCGCCTCGCCGGCCGCCAGCCGCGGCAGCCACTGCTGCTTCTGCTCCTCGGAGCCGAAGGCGTGGATCGCCCGCATCGCCAGCGAGCCCTGGACCGAGACGAAGCTGCGCAGCCCGGAGTCGGCGGCCTCGACCTCCATGCAGGCCACGCCGTAGGCGACCGCGCCGGCCCCGGCGCAGCCGTAGCCGTCCAGGTGCATGCCGAGCAGGCCGAGCCGGCCGAGCTCGGGGGCCAACTCGCGGGCCGGGAAGACCCCGCGCTCGAACCAGTCGGCCAGGTGCGGGCGCACCTTGTCCTCGGTGAACCGCCGGACGGTGTCCCGGATCAGCAGTTCCTCCTCGGTGAGCAGCTCGTCGACGGCGAGCAGGTCGATCGGGTCGGGCGCACCGGGGCGGGGGGTGCTGGCGGACATGCGGCGCTCCTGGGGGTGTGTGGGGCGGTGTGCGCGGTGCGGCACCGAGGTTGCGCGGTGCCGCATCATCCGTATCAGGCTTTACGCTGGCCGGAAAGCAGTCGCCGGTCGGTCCAGGGAAGACGGTGGTGGGCGCAGTGACGACGGATCCCACGACGCGGGTGCCGGGAGCGGACCCCGGTGCGGTCGGTTCGGCGGGCGGCCGAGCCGCGGGCGGGCCGCCGCAGGGCGCCGCCCGGATCCCGGCCGCGACCGACGGCCGGGTGCAGAAGGGCAACGAGACCCGGCGCCTGGTGCTCGCCCGGGCGGTGTCGATCGCCTCGGTCGAGGGCCTGGGCGGGCTGTCGCTCGGGCGGTTGGCGACCGAACTGTCGCTGAGCAAGAGCGGGGTGTTCGCGCTCTTCGGTTCCAAGGAGGAGCTCCAGCTGGCCACCGTGCGGGCGGCGCAGCGGATCTACCGGGACACGGTGGTCGACCCGGTGCGCCGGCTGCCGCCCGGGCTCGGGCAGTTGTGGGAGCTGGCGGTGCGCTGGCTGGAGTACTCGCGCAGCCGGGTGTTCGCGGGCGGGTGCTTCTTCTACGCGGTGGGCGCCGAGTTCGACGCCCAGCCGGGGCGGGTGCGGGACGCGCTGGCCGAGGGCAGCCGGCAGTGGCACCGGCTGGTGGTGGAGCTCTTCGAGGCGGCCCGGGCGGCGGGGCAGCTGCGGGCGGACGCCGATCTGGAGCAGCTGGCCTTCGAGTTGATCAGTTTCCTGGAGTACGCCAACGCGATGTCGCTGCTGCACGGGGAGGACGTGCCGTACGCCCGGGCCCGGCGCTCGGTGCTGCTGCTGCTCCGCTCCGAGGCGGTGGACGAGGCGCTGCTGCCTACCGCCTGAGGCGGCCGCGCCTTTGGGGCGCGGTATCTCCGCAAAACTGACCGAACGATCGTGCTAGCATCCGAATCCAGGCACCGCGTCACCCCCGCAAGGTCTCATCCGGAGGTACCGCACATGACCAGCCCCACCCTCCTCGCCCCGGCCCACGCCGACGCGCTGGCGCTCGCCGCGCCGGTGCTGGCCACGATCCGCCCGGACCAGCTGGACGGGCCCACCCCCTGCGCCGGCTGGACGCTGCGCCGCCTGCTGGAGCACCTGATCGGCCAGCAGTACGGCTTCGCCGCGGCCGCCCGTGGCCGCGGCGCCGACCCCGGCGTCTGGGCCGACCGCTCCTTCGCCACCGGCCCGGGAGCGGCGCTGGCCGCGCTGGCCGCCTTCGCCGACTCGGGGCGCGAACTGGTCGAGGTCTTCGCCGCGGCCGAGGCGGCGGGCGGCACGCTCGAGTTGCCGGAGATCCTGCCCGGCCACGCCTTCCCGGCCGCCCAGGCGATCGCCTTCCAGCTGCTCGACACCCTGGTGCACGCCTGGGACGTGGCGGTGGCCGTCGGGGTCCCGTTCACCGTCCCGGCCGAGCAGGCGGCGCTGCTGCTGCGGATCGCCGAGCAGGTCCCCGCCGACCCCGACGCCCGCCGCCCGGGCCGGGCCTTCGCGCCGGTGCGGGCGGGGGCCGAGGGCGCCGCGCCGTTCGAGCGCGCGCTGCTGCTGCTCGGCCGCGACCTGGAGTGGCGGCCGTCGGCGGTCTAGGGCCGTCGGTGGCGGCGCCCGGGCGGTAGCGGCGGCGGGGGCGGTAGCGGCGGGTGGTCAGGCCGGTCACAGGGGAGTCGGCCTGGCCACGCCGGTGGCGCCGCAACGTCGCTGCCGCTGGAACGCCGGTGGGGCGGCACCCGTGTCGGGTGGCGCCCCACCGGGCGTTCGCTGCCGGCCGTCAGCCGCTCTTGCGGCGGAAGGTGCGCTTGCCGCCGGCGGCGGCGTGGGCGCCGTGGATCTTGGAGTCGCCACCGCGTCCGTTGCCCGAGGCGTCGCCCTTGGCGCCGTGCTTGCGCTCCAGGGCGGCCAGGAACTTCGCCTTCACGTCTTCCTGGCCCTCGGCCGGGGTGGTCTCGGGGCCGGGCTCGCTCTCCGGGGCTGCTGCGTCGCTGCTGCTCATCTGGACCTCCTGGGCGTGGCTGGAGCGGTCGTGCTCTGTGACACTGTGCCACGCCGTCGCCCGGACGTGCGGTCAGTTTCGCCCGGCCCCAACGGCGTCCGGTCCGCCGGCCGGCCCCGGGGCCCGCCCGGTGGCCGAGTGCCGCGGCCCCTGCTGGTCGCGCCAGTTCGGCCCGCCGATGAAGAAGAGCAGTACGAGCGTCGGGAACCCGATCCCCGCCGCCACGATCACGAGTGCCTGCCACCACATCCCGGGTCCGCCTCTCCGTCCGTGCCGCAGGTGCCGTACGCGGGTGCCGTACGCGCATGGGCCGTAGGTGTCGAAAGCTGCCGCGTGCATGCCGTCGGCCGCCGATGTCCTGTCCGGTATGTGACGCTATGTGAATATCGCCGACCCTGCCACCGCACCTCGTTCGGGCGAACCCGTGCCGGGGTCTGTCCGTCGGCCGCCCCGGCGCCCCACACTGGCGGCATGCAGGTACAGCTGGCCGGAGCGCCGGAGCAACCGGGCCGGGAGAGCGAAGACTTCGCCGCGGCCACCCCCGAGGCCATGGTGCTGCTGGACGGGTCCAGCTCACCCGTCGGCATGGAGTCGGGCTGCCGCCACGGCACCGCCTGGTACGTCCGCCGGCTGGGGGTGCACCTGCTGGCCCGGCTCACCGACCGGTCCGACCGGAGCATCGCCGAGTGCCTGGCCGACGCGATCGTGGAGACGGCGGCGCTGCACGGCGGCCGCTGCGACCTGGCGCACCCCGGCACCCCGGCCGCCATGGTGGTGGCCGCCCGGGTGCACGGGCCGTCGCTGGAGTACCTGGTGCTCGGCGACTCGATGCTGCTGCTGGAGCCCGGCAGCGGCCCGCCCCGGGTGCTCGGCGACAACCAGCCCTTCCCGGCCGGCGAGGGCCTGCGCAAGGCGCTGCGCGCGGCCGAGCCGGGCAGCGCCGAGCGGGCGGCGCTGCACCTGCGCTACGCGCTGGCGGTGCGCGCGGTGCAGAACACCGGGCGCGGCCCGTGGATCGCCGCCGCCAGCCCTAAGGCCGCGACGCACGCGGAGACCGGGTTCGTCCGGCTGGACTCGCTGCGCTCGGTGACCGCGCTCAGCGACGGCGCGGCCCGCTACATCGCCCGCTTCGGCCTGGGCGACTGGCCGGACGCGCTGGACCTGCTCAGCCAGTCCGGCCCGGCCGCGCTGATCGGCCGGGTCCGCGAGGCCGAGGCCGCCGACCCGCACTGCGAGCGCTGGCCGCGCGGCAAGGCCCAGGACGACGCCACCGCGATCTACGCCAGGGTCTGAGCGGCCACGGGTGCGGCGCCTCCGGAGGACCCGCCCGCCGGCCCGCCGCCGCTCAGGCCTCCGGGCTGCCCGCCGCCGGCCAGTTGCTCAGCAGGGCGTCCAGCGCGTCGACGGCCCGCTCGAAGGAGGCCTGCACCGGGCGGGCGTGCCCGAAGCCGCCGGCCGTCTCCAGCACCACGTAGCCGTGCAGGGTGGCGCGCAGCAGGCGCCCCGCGTCGAGCAGGTCGGGCTCGGCCAGCCGGTAGGCGCGCAGCACCGCGTGGACCAGCTCGACCGACCGCTGCCCGGCCGGGGCGGCGGCCACCAGCTCCTGGTCCATCGGCAGCTGGGTGGCCGCGTACCGGCCCGGGTGGGCCAGCGCGTAGTCGCGGTAGGCCCGGGCGAAGGCGGCCAGGGCCTCCTTGCCGGCGCAGCCGGCCACCGCGAGGGCGATCCGGTCGGTCAGCTCGGTGCCGGCCAGCAGGGCGAGCCGGGTGCGCAGGTCCTGGAGGTTCCTGACGTGCGAGTAGAGGCTGGCGTCCTTCACCCCGAAGCCGCGGGCCAGGGCGGAGAGGGTGACGCCGTCCAGCCCGACCTCGTCGGCCAGCTCGGCCGCGGCGGCCACCACGCGCTCGGTCGTCAGTCCGGCTCGACCCATCGCCGGCCTCCCCTCGTCCCGGCCCGCTTCCTGGACCTCTTAATCAGTTGCCTAGAGGATATAGGCAAACTAGCGTCGACACCATGAAGGCTCTGACCGAGCGGGACATCCGCACGTCGTTCGTCAACTGTTCCAAGGGCGAGGCCGGTCGGTTGGCCGTCCCGCGCGGCCTGGCCGAGCTGCCCTGGGAGGACCTGGACTTCCTCGGCTGGCGCGATCCGGGCGCGCCCGAGCGCGCCTACCTGGTGCTGCCCCGCACCGACGGCCTGACCGGGGTGGCCCTGCGCTACTCGGACCGGCAGCGCGGCCTGCTGCGCCGCAACATGTGCAGCCTCTGCCTGACCACCCACGCCGGCAACGGCGTCTCGCTGATGGCCGCCCGCAAGGCCGGCGCGGCCGGGCGCGAGGGCAACTCGGTCGGCGCCTACATGTGCACCGACCTGGCCTGCCCGCTCTACATCCGCGGCAAGCGGGCCCTCGAGCCGGGCGCCCGGATCCCGGAGGCCCTCACCACCGAGCAGCAGATCGAGCGGATGATGGCCAACCTGGCGGAGTTCGTGACCAAGCTGTTCACGTGACCCGGCTGGTCAGCTGAGCCCGGCGGCGGGTCTCGCCGGGCTCGGGCCCACGACCTCAGCGGGCCAGCAGCTGCTGCAACTGGTCGACGACGAACTGCGGGTCCTCCTCCAGCACCCAGTGGTTGGCGCCCGGCACCACCGCGGTGGTCACGTCGGTGGCCACGTTCTGCATCTCGCTGCCGATCGTGGTGCCCATGCTGTGCTGGCCGCCGACGCCGAGCACCGGCATGGTCAGCTTGTTGTGGTCGAGCAGCCCCTGCACCGCCCGCTCACCCGCGTCCTGCTGGCGGAAGAAGTCGAACCCGGAGCGGGTGGCGCCGGGCCGGCTGTAGGCGGCGACGTACTCCTGCTGGCTCTTGGCACTCGGCGCCCCGCCCGGGCCGCCGTTGTTGTAGACCGAGCCGTAGAAGACCTTCTCCCGGCCCGCCACCAGCTGCTCCGCGACCCCCGGCTGCTGGCCGTTGACGAACGAGTCCCACCAGAGGAAGTTCGGGTCGGCGGCCACCAGCTGGAGGTACCAGGTGGTCGGCGGGGCCTCCAGGACCGCCAGGTGGCTCACCTGGTCGCGGTAGGCGGCCGCGTAGGCCAGCGCCACTCCGCCGCCGACGTCGTGGCCGGCGATCGAGATCCGGTCGTCGCCGAAGCCCAGCCGGTCCACCACGGCGTGCACGTCCGCGGCCAGGGTGAGCGGGGTGTAGCTGCCGTAGGCGTCGCTCGGGGAGGCCTGCGAGCGGCCCAGCCCGCGCAGGTCGACCGCGATCACCGTGTGGTCCTTGGTCAGCGCGGGCGCCACCTCGCCCCACGCCTGCAGGGTCTCCGGCCAGCCGTGCAGCAGCACCAGCGCCGGGCCGTGCCCGGCCACCGCGTAGTGGATCCTCAGGCCGTCGCTGACCGCGTAGCCGTCCTTGAAGCCCGGCAGCCCGCCGGGCGGGGTGGCGGCGGCCTCGGCGGCGCCGCCGGTGGCACTGAAGATCGTGGCCGCGGTGAGCGCGGCTGCCGCGGCAGCGATCGGCCAGCGCTGCTGACGGTCCGTCAATCCACGTGCGAAGGACATCATTTCTCCCCGTGATCGGCTTCACTGGGCTCGCATCGTAGGGCAGCGGCCCGGTCGCTTCGAACACGAAGTCGACCGGGGTGCGGGGCGCGACGGGGTGCGCGGGGGCGCTGCCGGGCGGTGCGCGGGTCGGTTCAGCCGATCTCGGCGAGCCGCGGGACGAGGCGCTCGACCACCTGCTCGGCGAACTCCGCGGGGTGCTGCCCCTGGTCAGCGGTCACCTGGAGCTCGGTGACGCCGAGCGCGGCCAGCTGCTCCGCCTCGGCGAGGAAGGTGTCCAGCTCGGTCAGGACCGGGCGGCGGCTGCACATCACGGTCTTCTCGATTGACTCGAAATCGCGCTTCTCGCTGGCGCAATGTGCACGCAGCACGTCCAGCTTGTGGGCGACCTCGTCGACCCCGGTGCCGAACAGGTTGCAGGCGTCCGCGTACCGGGCGACCAGCTTCAGGGTCTTCCGCTCGCCGCTGCCGCCGATGACGATCGGCGGGCGCGGGCGGCGCAACGGCTGCGGCACGCAGAGGGTCTCGGCGAGCCGGTAGTGCTTGCCCTGGTACGGGCCGTCGTCCTCGCTCCACATCTGCAGGCAGATCTGCAGCGCCTCCTCCAGCCGCTCGAAGCGCTCGGCCACCGGGACGATCGGCACCCCGAGGGCCAGCTGCTCCCGCTCGTACCAGGAGGCACCGATCCCGAGCTGCGCCCGGCCGCCGGAGAGCACGTCGAGCGTGGTCACGGTCTTCGCCAGCAGGCCGGGGTAGCGGTACATCACGCCGGTCACCATCAGGTTGAGCTGCATCCGCTCGGTGACGGCGGCGACGTAGCCCAGCGTGGTGTACCCCTCCAGCATGGGCTCCTCGGCGGTGGAGCGCGGGGTCATCATCTGGAACCAGTGGTCCATCACCGTGAACCGCGCCACCCCGCCCTGCTCGGCGATCCGCGCGGTCCGCGCCAGGGTCGGCGCGATCTGCGCGGGGTCGGCGGGCGTGGAGTAGTTCCAGTAGTGCAGGCCGAGCTTCATGACGGGCGCTCCCAGGATCCGATCGGTGAGGCGACGCTACCCAGGCCGACGGTGCGTCAAGAAGGGCTCAGCGTGGTGTCGGTGGTGACAGGCTGACTCGTGCGGTTGACGGGCGATCGCCGTCGAGGGGGTGCTCAGTCGCCCAGCTCCGCCCGCAGCCGCACGGCCGCCGGGTCGTCGAACTCCGCCAGCAGGCCCAGCGCCTCGGCGCGGCACCGGTTCGCCTCCTCGGGGGCCAGGACCGCGGTCAGGTGGGCCAGGGCCAGCGCGCAGCGCCAGTGGTCGCCGAGCTCGCGGTGCACGGCCAGGGCCCGGCGGTGGAACTCGGCCGCCTCCCGGTCGAGGCCGAGCACCCGGTAGGCGAGCCCGGTCTCGTCCCAGGCGGTCGCCTCCCGGCTGGGGTTGCCCACCCGGCGCAGCAGTTGGGCCGCGCGGTGCAGGCCGGCCAGTGCCTCGGCGGGCCGGCCCAGGGCCAGCTGGACCCGGCCGAGTTGGGTCAGCCAGTACCCCTCGGCGCTCGCGCTGCCCAGCTCGACGGCGAGGTCGACGGCGGCCTCCGCGCTCTGCAGCGCCTCGTCCGGCCGGCCGGCGGCGAGTTGCACGATGCTCAGCAGGTGCAGCGCGTTCCCGGCCGGGCGGTGGGCGCCGTCGGCCCGGAAGAGCGCCAGCCCGTGGCCGATCGCCGCCTCGGCCTCGGCCAGCCGGCCGAGTTCGGCCTGCGGCTGGGCCAGGTTCACCGTGATCCGCGGCTCCCAGTGCCGGTCGCCGAGCCGGCGGACCAGCGCCAGGCCCTGCTCGAAGGCGCTCGCGGCGGCCTGCGGCCGGTGTCGGCGCAGCTCCAGCAGCCCGATCCCGTTGAGCGTCAGCGCCTCGCCGAGCCGGTCGCCGACCTCGCGCCGCAAGGCCAGCGCGGCCCGGTACTGCTCGGCGGCCGCATCCGGCTGGTGGCACTGGGTGTGCGCCATCCCGAGGCTCTCCAGCAGCTCCGCCTCGGCCGCCCGGTCACCGCTGCGGCGGGCCGCGGCCAGCGCGAGCCGGGTGGTGGCGAACCACTGGGCGAACGGGTTCTCGGTCATGTAGACGGCGCGCAGCACGACGGCCAGCTGCCAGACGATCCGGTCGGCACCCGCGGCATCGGCGGCGTGCAGGGCGGCGGGCAGGTTGTCCTGTTCGGCCCGGTACCAGGCCATCGCCGTGGCGAAGCCGGTGAACACCGGTGGCTCGACGCCCGGTTCGAGCGGCTCCAGCGCCACCCGCGGCTCGTGCGGAGCGACGGCGGCCTGGAGCGCGTCGGCGGCGTGCAGGTACCAGGTGAGCACCCGGCGCAGCGCCCGTTCGTTCTCCTCGGGGGCTTCCGCGCAGCTGCGTGCCTGGTCGATGGCGTAGGCGCGCAGCAGGTCGTGGAAGCGGTAGCGGTCGGCGGCGGTCTGCTCGACCAGGTGGGCGGCGACCAGGGCGTCCAGCAGCCGGCGGGTGGGGCGCAGCGCGGTGCCGGCCAGCGCGGCCGCCGCCAGGTCGCTGAACTCGCCGCTCGGGTGCAGGCCGAGCAGCCGGAACAGCCGGGCGGCCTCGGCGGGCAGCGCGCGGTAGGACCAGGCGAAGACGGTGCGGACCGCCTCGGACTCCTCGGCGCCCTCGGCGTCCGCGGCCGAGAGCGCGTCCCACAGCCCCGACTCGTCGCGCAGGTCCTGGATCAGGTCGTCCAACGGCATCAGCGGGCGGCCGGCCGCGCGCTCCGCGGCGATCCGCAGCGCCAACGGCAACCGGGCGCAGAGCCGGGCCAGTTGGGCGAGTTCGGCGGGGTCGTCACCGCTGCGGTACTCGGCCATCACGGCGAGCAGCAGCGCGACCGCCTCGGGTTCCGGGAAGACGTCCAGGGTCAGGTGCCGGGCACCTTCGCGCACGCCCAGGCCGGGCAGCCGGCTGCGGCTGGTGACCACCACCAGGCAGCCCGGTGCGGCGGGCAGCAGCGGGCGCACCTGCGCGGCGGTGGCCGCGTTGTCGAGCACCACCAGCAGCCGGCGTTCGGCGAGCAGCGAGCGGTAGGCGGCGGCCAGCGCCTCGGGGTCGGCGGGGATCGCCGCGGCGGGGACGTCGAGGGCGCGCAGGAAGTGGTGCAGCACCTGGGCCGGGGTGGCCGGCGCCTCGGGGTCGTGGCCGTGCAGGTTGGCGTAGAGCTGGCCGTCCGGGAAGTGCCGGCGGGCGGTGTGCGCCCAGTGCAGGGCGAGCGAGGTCTTGCCGACCCCGGCGGTGCCGGTGATCACCAGTATCCGCGGGCCGGGCGGCTGTTCGGCCAGCAGCCGGTCCAGCGTGGCCCGTTCGGCGGCGCGGTTGACGAAGCCGCTGACCACCGGCGGCAGTTGCCAGGGCACCGGTCCGCCCTCCGGCCGGGGTTCGCCCGGTGGTGCGGCGTGGAAGTGGACCGAGCCGTGCACGTCCCGGGCCTGGACCACGTGGCCGGCCGTGCCGGACAGCTCGGCGCGGGTGTCGCCGTCCCGCCGCTCGGGTTGCTGCTGCTCCGCCATCCGCTAGTGGACCGCCCCGGCCGGGGGGACCAGGCCGGCGACCCGGCGGCGGGCGAAGAACTCGGACAGGTCCTCGCCCTGGGCGTAGAGCTGTGCGATGAAGGCGGTGACCCGGGCGGTGAGCGCCGGGTCGGTGTGGCGCACGGCGCCGGCCAGCGCGCCGGCGGCGTCGTAGGCGATCTCGTAGACGGTGTCCGGGCCGAGGGTGACCAGCTCCGGCAGCACCGCGCGGGTCTCGTGCCGGGCCACGGCCTGCGCGTCGACCACCCGGATCAGCTCGCCGCACTCGGCGCGCAGCCGCAGGGTGTGCAGCTCCCAGATCAGGTACGGGGTGAACGGCTCCTCGACCACCCGCACCCGCAGCAGCCGGATGCGGTGCTCGGCGGCCCGGGCGTTGTACCGCAGCAGGGCGGCGCGCCGTTCCTCGTTCAGCCGCATCGAGGCCGGCCAGTCGCCGGCGGCGAAGGCGACCCAGGTGGGGCGGGTCGGTTCGGCGAACTGCTGGCGGCGTTCGAGCTTCCAGGAGTCGTGGCCGTCGACGGCGAACTCGCGGGCGGCGAAGTCCGCTCGGTACTCCGAGACGGAGAGCCGCTCGCCCACCGCGCCGGCGATCGGCTCAGGCATCCGTCAGGCCCTCCAGTGCGGAGCGCAGGGTGGTGCGGGGGATGACGACCAGGCGTTCGTCCGGGCCCAGGACCAGGTCGTGGGGCAGGTGGGTGGCGTAGTTCGCGGTGAGGTCGCGCCCGACCACGGCGATGTCGCCGTTGGAGAGTTCCCAGATGTCGGGGCAGTCGTCCCGGCCGTCGCTCGCGCCCAGCTCGACCGGCGGCCGGCCGAGCCGGCGGACCAGCGCGGCGCCGGGATTGGGCTCCCATCGTCTGTCCATGGCTCCCCCCAGAAAAGAGTCAAGTGTGACGAAGCGCACACTCACGGTAGTGAATGGGCAATTGCCAAGTCAACATGACGCGGAGGAAGGAGAGGTGACGATTTATCAGAAAATCTTGGAATCCGATCGAATTCGGCCAGAGCTGAGCACCTGGTTCCGCCGGCCCGGCCGGACACGGCCGCGGCCCGGTCACCACCGGTGACCGGGCCGGACCTTGCAGGTGCTCCGCGCCGGACTACAGACCCAGGTGACCGAGCGTCACCGGGCCCACCACGCCGTCCACCGCGATGCCCTGGGCCTGCTGGAAGGCGCGCACCGCCGCGGCGGTGCGCGGGCCGAAGTCGCCGTCCGCGCCGCCCGGGCCCAGGGCGCTGCCGTAGCCGCGGGCGATCAGCGCCTGCTGGACCTGCTGCACCCGCTGCCCGTGGTCACCCTGCGCCAGCTGCCCGCCGGCGGAGCCGCCGGTGCCGGTCGGGGCGCTCGGGCCCGCGCCCACGTACTCCGGGCGCCCGAAGCCCAGCACGCAGCTGCGCCCGCGCTGCCGCCGGTAGCAGCCGCCGCCGTTGCCCTGGGCGCCGGCCTGGCCCGAGCTGGTGTTGCCCTCGACGGTGGCGAGGTCGGCACCGGCGGCGCTGTCCTGGACGAGAAGGCCGATGTGGTCGGCCTCGCCGTCGCCGTCCCAGTCGTAGAAGACCAGGTCGCCCGCGTGGGCCTGCTCGTGCGCCGCGACCCAGCGGCCCTGGCCGTGGAACCACTCCACGTGGTCGGGGCAGTAGGCGAAGCGGCCCACCGCGCCGGCGTTGCCGCTCTGCGCGCCCCAGTACGAGACCGCCATGTCGCACCACGGTTCGCCGTTGAGGCCGTACCAGCGGCCGAACTTGGTGTCCTTGCCCGCGCCCTCGCGGTAGCCGACGTCGGCCTGCGCGGCCGCGATCATCGCGTCGACGGTACCCATCTCGCTCCTCCGTGCCGTCCGTGCCGTCCGTGCCTGTCCGGGGTCCGGCCGGTCACATCGGCAGGGCGAACACCATCGACCAGTACGGGGTCTGGTCGCCGGCGTAGGTGCGGGCGGCACCCACGTCGGTGTAGTTGCCGCGCAGGATGGCGTCGTGGGCGGGCTCGTCGACCCAGGCCTGGAAGATCGAGTCGGCGGTGGCCCAGAAGCCGGGGGCGCCGCCGGCCACCTCGCCCCAGCCACGACCGTTGTACCCGGCGTTCTTGGAGGCGTCGCCCAGCGACACGAAGTGGCCCTGCTGGTGGCGGCGGGCCTGCTCCTGGCTGCTCTGGGTGGCGACCGCGGTGAGCCGGTCGTCCAGCCGCATCGAGCCCAGGCCCTTGCTCGCCCGGTAGTTGTTGAGCAGGGTCAGCAGGCTGCCCTGGATGTCGCTGCCGGAGGGCTGCTGCGGCGGCACCGGCGGCGCGGCCTGCTGGTTGCCGGTGCCCACCGTGCCGACCGGGATCAGCTCCCAGCGCTGCCCGGCGCTGCTGTCGTCCTCCTTCCAGACGCCCAGGTTGTTGCCGACCCGGTCCGCGGTCAGGTAGGCCGGGCCCTCGTCGGTGCGGGCGCTGCGCAGCCGGACGAAGCCGTCGCCGGTGTCCTCCAGGGACCAGCGCTGGTTGGGCGCCCCGGACTCGTTGTACAGGTGGGTGTTGAACGCGGTGTAGTCGTAGTCCATCACCATGCCCTGGCCCGGCGCGTGGGTGTTGAAGGTCAGGCCGGACTCCAGCAGCCAGGTGCCGTCCTCCTTGGCCCAGAAGACCCAGGTCTGCGCCCGGGTGCCGTTCGGCTCCCAGGCCTGGATCCTGGTGCCGGTGGCGGTGTTGGAGGAGCTGACGTCGGCGACCGTGCCGTTGGCCGACTTGAGGGTGAAGACCTGGCCGTTCTGCGGGGTGACGCTCATCGTGCGTTGCTGCCTTTCGCGCGCTGGTCCGTCCGGTCGGCCGCTGCCGTCCGGTGGAACCAGGTTCGCGAGCGGCGATCTACCGGTGATCGGCGTCGGGTTGCCGCGTTCCGGTGGTGCCGGGTGCGTGCCGGCGCGGCCGGACGGGCCCGTGCGGGGAGGCGGCGGGCCCGTCCGGCGGCGGCGCGGGTCAGACCTGCGTGGCCCCGCCGTCCTCGGGGATCGTGGTGTGCTCCTCGCCCGGCAACGGCTGGACGTGGCCCAGGTGCAGCGGGCCCTGCGCCTCGGCCGGGTCGGTGGCGGTGGTGGCCTGCTGGTTGTCGCTCATCGCGCTGTTCTCCTGTGAGTCGGTGGTCGAACGGGCGCCATTCTGGAAGGAGCGGATCAACAAGCGATTAACGCGCGATCCGTGGCGCTGGGGTACTGTTTCCGCGCCGTCGGCGGGGGGTCGTCGGTTTCGGTCGGGGGACCAGCCATGCAGGGGGCGGCATGACGCACGCTGACGGGCCGGCCGGCGCCGGCGGGTTCCGGTTCCGGCTGCTCGGTCCGCTGCAGGGGCGGCTGGACGGTGCACCGCTGGAGCTCGGTGCGCCGCAGCAGCAGGCGATGCTGGCGGTGCTGCTGCTGCGGGCCGGTACGCCGGTGCGCGCCCGCGACCTGATCGACGCGCTCTGGGACGAGCAGCCGCCGGCCCGCGCGGTCGGGGTGCTGCGGCAGTACGCCTGGCGGCTGCGCGCGGTGCTGGAGCCGGGCCGGCCGGCCCGGGCGGCCGGTGCCCTGCTGGTCTCGGTGGGCGACGGGTACACCCTGCGGCTGCCGCCGAGCACCGTCGACGTCCACCACTTCGAGCAGGACCTGCAGATCGCCGCCAAGGCCCGGGAGAGCGGCGAACCGCACGCGGCGCACACCCGGCTCACCCGGGCGCTGGAGCGCTGGCGCGGCGGCCTGGCGCTCAGCGGCGTCCCCGGCCCGTACGCCCGCAGCCAGCGCGACCGGCTCGCCGAACTGCGGCTGGTCGCCCGGGAGGACCTGCTGGACAGCGCCCTGCAGTTGGGCCGGCACGGCGAGGTGGCCGGCGAGCTCGCCGTGCTGCTCGCCGAGCACCCGCTGCGCGAGCGGCTCGCCGCCCAGCTGATGCTCGCCCACTACCGCTGCGGTCGGCAGGCGCAGGCACTCGCGGTCTACGCCGACACCCGGCGCCGGCTGGCCGAGGAGCTGGGCGTCGGGCCGGGCGAGGAGCTGTGCCTGCTGCACACCCGGATCCTGGCCGCCGACCCCGAGCTCTCCCGCCGCACCCCGCCCACGCCCGCGCCGGCCACGGCCCGGCCGATCACCAGCGCACCGCTGCCCGCCACCGGCCTGCCGCCGCAGCAGCTGCCCGCGGACGTCGCGGACTTCACCGGCCGGAGCGAGCTGGTCGAGCGGGCGCTCGCCGTGCTCGACCGGTCGGACCGGCCGGTGGTGCAGATCTCGGTCTTCTCCGGGATCGGCGGGGTCGGCAAGACCGCACTCGCGGTGCACGTCGCGCACCGGGTCCGGACCCGGTTCCCGGACGGCCAGCTCTACGCCGACCTGCGCGGGGCCGGCCCGGCCCCGGCCCGGGCCGGCACGGTGCTGGCCCGGTTCCTCACGGCGCTCGGCACCCCGCCGGAGGCGATCCCGGAGGACGTGGAGCAGCGGGCCGTCCACTACCGCTCGCTGCTGGCCGACCGGCGGGTGCTGGTGGTCCTCGACAACGCGCACGACACCGCCCAGCTCCGCCTGCTGCTGCCCGGCGGTCCGGGCTGCGCGGTGCTGGTGACCACCCGTTCGCGCACCGTGCTGCTGCCCGGGGCCCGGCAGTTCGACCTGGAGCCGCTGAGCACGGCGGAGTCGCTCGACCTGCTCGGCGCGGCCGTCGGGACCGAGCGGATCGCCCAGGACCCGGCGGCGGCGCTGGAACTGGCGGGCATCTGCGGCCACCTGCCGCTGGCGCTGCGGATCGTGGCGGCCCGGCTGACCGCCCGCGCCAACCGGCCGCTCGCCGCGCTGCTCACCCGGCTCGCCGACACCCGGCGCCGGCTGGACGAACTGCGGGCCGGCGACCTCGCGGTCTCGGCGACCTTTGAACTCGGTTACACCGCACTGGCCCCCGAGCACGCCCGGGCCTTCCGGCTGCTCGCCCTCCCCGAGGCCGAGGACCTGCCACTGGACGCGGCTGCCGCACTCCTCGACGACGACCCGGACACCGCCGAGTCGCTGGCCGAGTCGCTGGTCGACGCGGGCCTGCTGGAGGCGCACGGGATCGCCCGGTACCGCTTCCACGACCTGCTGAAGCTCTACGCCCGCCGGCAGTCGGACCCCGCGGCCGGGGGCGCCGCCGCGGGCGCTGGCGGCGGCGAGCCGGAGCAGGCCCTGCTCCGCCTACTGCACCACCTGCTGGCCACCACCCGCAACGCTTCCGGCCTGCTGGAGCCCGGCCACGGTCTGCACGCCAGCCTGCAGGCCGCGCAGACCCCGGGCCTGCCGTTCGCCGACCCGGACTGCGCCCGGGACTGGCTGCGCACCGAACACGCGCTGCTCGCCGCCACCACCGAGCAGGCCATCGCGCTGCCGGCCGGGCTGCCGGCCGCCGTCGACCTGCTGCTGGTCTGGTTCGGCCTGTCCGAGGGCCCGGCGCACCGCCGGGAGTTCGGCCGACTCGCCGAACGCGCCGTCGCGGCGGCCGAACGCGCCGACCGGCCCGGCAGCGAGGCCCGGGCCCGCTACGTCGCCGGCACGTTGCACTACATGACCGACGCCTACCCGCGCGCCGAGGAGGAGCTGCGCCGCAGTCTGGCGCTGGCCGAGCAGGCCGAGGACACCGTCTGCCGCCAGCTCAGCACCACCACGCTGGGCGGCCTGTACTTCGCCACCGGCCGCCCGGTCGATGCACTGGAACTCCTCCGCCAGGCCGAGAAGCTCTGCGAGCGCACCGCCGACCCGGGCAGCCGATCCCGGATCCTGGGCAGCCTCGCCCGGGTCCTGCTCGAGCTCGACCGGTCCCTCGAAGCCGCCGCGACGATCGACGAGGCGGTCCGGCTGGCCCGGGTCGGCTCGCACCCCGGCGACCTGTCGAAGGCGCTCTACCAGTACGGCTGGGTGCTGCGCCGGACCGGCCGCACCGCGCTCGCGATCAGCGGGCTGCGCGAGGCGCTCGGGTACTTCCGCGTGCAGAAGCAGCGCGACTGGCAGGCGCTCTGCCTGGTCCGGCTGGCGGAGTGCCGGCTGGACCTCGGCGACCACCAGGACGCGGTCGACTGCGCCCGGGAGTCCCTGGAGCTGGCCCGGGAGCTGGGCAAGGCCTACTGCCAGGGGCTGGCCCACGCCGTCCTCGGGCAGGCGCTGCCCGCCCTCGGCCGGCCCGCCGAGGGCCTCGCGCAGCTGCGCGAGGCCCGGGAGGTGTTCGAGCGCCTCGGCGTGCCGGAGGCCGGGGCGGTGGCGGCCCTGCTCCGGCAGGGGTTGAGCAGCACGGCGTGACCCGGTGCGCTCAGTCCGCCTGGCCGCGCAGCTGCCAGGTCCGCGACGCGCGGGCGGACGGTCGGCGCCCACGACGCGAAGGACCGCGCGCGCCCGCCCCCGGGTGGGGGAGGGCGCACGCGGTCCTCGCGTGCGGTCCGGACGTCCGACGGGGTCAGCGCCCCAGGTTGGTGTCGGCCGGGATGGTGCCGAGGCGGCCGGCCTGGAAGTCCTCCATGGCCTGAACCAGTTCGGCGTGGCTGTTCATGACGAACGGGCCGTAGTGGGCGACCGGTTCGCGGATCGGGAGGCCGCCGAGGAGGACGACCTCGAAGTTGGCGCTGCGGGAGTCCTGGTGCTCGTCGGCGCGGATGGTCAGCGAGTCGCCGTCGCCGAAGACCACGGCCTGGCCCAGGTGGAACGGGCGGCGCTCCTCGCCGGCCGAGCCGCTGCCGGCCAGGCCGTAGGCGAGGGCGTTGAAGTCCGTCCGCCAGGGCAGCGTGACCGAGGCGCCGGGGTGCACCGACACGTGGGCCATGGTGATCGGGGTGTGGGTGGTGCCGGGGCCCTGGTGGCCGCCGAGCTCACCGGCGATCAGCCGGACCAGCGCGCCGCCGTCGGCGGAGGCGAGCAGCCGGACGCTGCCGCCGCGGATGTCCTGGTACTTCGGGGAGATCATCTTGTCGGCCGCGGGCAGGTTCACCCAGAGCTGGAGGCCGTGGAAGAGGCCGCCGGACATGACCAGCGACTCCGGCGGGGTCTCGATGTGCAGCAGGCCGGAGCCGGCGGTCATCCACTGGGTGTCGCCGTCGGTGATCACGCCGCCGCCGCCGTGCGAGTCCTGGTGGATGAAGGTGCCGTCGATGATGTACGTGACGGTCTCGAAGCCGCGGTGCGGGTGCCAGGGGGTGCCCTTGGGTTATGTCAGTTAGGGGACTAGTACCATCAGCTTTCATGTCCGCACCAGCAGTGATCACCGGCATGGACGTCCACGCGGCCGTCTACGCGCGCCAGTCCGACGCGCGGGAGAACGCGAGCGAGGCGTCCACCACGACCCAGCGTGAGCTGGGTACGGCGGAGGCCAAGCGACGGGATGCCAAGTCGGTCACGTACTACGAAGACCTCGGCATCTCGGCATTCACCGGGGTCGAGCGCCCGGAGTTCGAGAAGCTGCTGCAGGACTGCCGAGCAGGCCGGATCAACCTGCTGATCGTCTACTACATCAGCCGTCTCTCGCGGCTCGATCCGCTCGACGCGATCCCGGTCGTCGTCGAGCTGCTGAACCTCGGTGTGACCATTGTCAGCGTCACTGAGGGCGAGTTCCGCAAGGGCAACCTCGTGGACCTGATCCACATGTTCATGCGCCTGGACCAGGCGCACAACGAGAGCAAGAACAAGAGCGTCGCCGTCCGGGGCGCCAAGGCCACGGCCCGCGAGCTGGGCGGGTACGTCGGGGGCAAGGCGCCGTACGGCTTCGAGCTGAGGGCCGAGACCAGGCTCACGGCGGACGGTCGGCCGATCGTCATACAGACCCTCGTGCACACCGAGAACGAGCCAGAGGTCATCCGCGACATCTGGGCGACGATCAAGAAGCACAAGGATGCGCCGTACGACCCCAAGGGGCGCCGTCACCCCGGTTCGCTCGGCGGGATCGTCAACAGCATGAACAACGAGGTCATCGTCCCTACACGTGGCGCGACCTACGGCAAGAAGACGAAGGACAGCGCGTGGGACACGAAGACCGTCAAGCGCATCCTCAGGGACCCCCGGATCGCCGGATTCGCCGCCGTGCCCGTGTACAAGGTCCGGGAAGACGGTAAGACGACGAGCCAGATAGAGACCTACCGCATCCTCCGGGACCCCGAGACGATGCTCCCGCTCCAGATCTACGAGGCGATCATCCCGCCGGAGGACTGGCACGAGCTGCAGGAGTGGCTCGACGGGCGAGGGCGCGGAAAGGGCCTCTCGCGGGGTGAATCCCTGCTGTCCGCCATGGGAGTCCTGTTCTGCGAGTGCGGAGCCGTGAAGACCTCCCACGCGGACGCCAAACCGGTGAAGCGGTCCTATCGCTGCCGTCGGCGCAAGGTGCTGCCGGGCCAGCACGCCGGAGACTGCACCATCAGCCAGGCGGCACTGGATGACCACGTGGGACGAAGCATCTTCGCCCTGCTGCGGGAGGTCGAGCATGACCACGAGGCTCTGGCGGTTCTCGCTGAAGCAACACGCAGGTTCGGCGTCGCCAATGAGTCGCCCGAACGGTCCCGTGAGCGCGCGACCTTGGTCGCGGAGCGTGCCGACGCCGTGAGGGCGCTGGAAGAGCTGTACGACGACCGCAAGGCTGGCGGCTTCCGAGGGGACATCGGCCGGCGGAGGTTCATCGCGGAGGAGTCCGCGCTGCTGAGCCTCTTGGAGGCGGCCGAGGCGCGGATCGCGGTCCTGGAGGAAGCCGCGACCCCAGTGATCCCCATCGCCGAGTGGCTGCCCGAAGACCCGGAGGTCGACCCCATCGGCCCGGGTTCGTGGTGGAACAGCGCACCGCTCGATGAGCGCCGGAAGTTCGTCAAGCTCTTCGTGGACCGGATCACCGTGTCCAAGTCCAAGGAGCGGGGCGGACGAGGGCCGGTGCATGAGCGGGTGAATATCGACTTCGCCAAGCGGCAGGAAACGGCGGGCGACGGCGGTCAGCGCGTGCTGTGACGGTTACCAGTAGGTGAAGCGGGTCCCGGACAACGATGTCCGGGACCTGCGCGACAAGAGCGGGTCGATTCGCCCCACTGCTTTCCAGGGAGCCGGTGTCAGGGCCGGGGCCCAGCCGGACCCAATACGATCCCTCCGATCGGATTGATGGACCAGAGGGGGAGCCGCAGTGATCACACGGAAGCGGGCACGGGGCTGGAGCGCACTGGGGGCCGCCGCTCTCCTCACGATGGGCGTGGCCGGCTGTTCCTTCGGGAGCGGGTCCGGGGTGGCTCCGGTGTCTTCCGCCTCCGGCGCCTCGGGCAGCGCAACGGCCAGTGCGACAAGGTCGTTCACCGAAGCGCAGGCTCAGCAGGTCTTCGAGCGGTACGTCCGGGAGAGGCAGGCGGCCACCGAGAAGGGCGATACCGAGGCGCTCGCCCGGGTGGAGGACGGGCAGCTGCTCAAGGAGAACCGGGCCGAGGCACAGCTGCACCAGGCCAACGGAACCAAGAACGAGCCGATCCGGCCTGTCCGCCCGGTGTACCTGATCCCGCAGACCGGCTCCGGAGAGCCGCAGAGCTTCGCCGTCCTGAACAAGACGGAGGGACGGGAAACGGACCGCAGTTCCACCCTGACCTTCTTTACGCGCGACCAGGCGGGCGGGGACTGGAAGGCGGTCGTGGCCACCTGGGTGGTGACCGAGGCACTGCCGACGACGGCTCCGACCGACGCCCCCTCCGCGACACCGGCGCCAGGCCAACTCTCCCTGCGGCCGAAGGTAATGCCGGCTCTGGCCCGCGGAGCGTCGGGAGGTGTGGAGCTGTCGCCGACAGCGGAGACGGACACCGGTGTGTGCGGGCGCTATGCCCAGTACCTGAGCTTCACCGTGCCGGCCGGGAAGCCGGAGAGCGCCGACTTCGAACGAGGCGACTTCACCAACAGCCTGGTGGACTACTTCAACGGATGGGACCAGAAGGTGCTCGATCGCAGCCTCTCGTTCCGTTCGCTGACAAACGCGCTGCCGACGTTCCGGCTGAAGGACGGCGGCTCCCTCGTCACCTGCACACTGGAGGGCACCTACCTGGACCGGGGCCGGACGCCGGCCAACTGGATCGAGCCCGACGGCGACACCGACGCGCTGCTGGGACGGGGCCGCAAGTGGTCCAGCATCGAGGAGGTGTGGTCAGTGCCAGCCGTCGTGGAAGTGCCGCAAGGGGGCGGTCCCGCAACGGTGCTCTCCTCGGAGGCGTACGGAGCGACGAAGCTGTCGGTGACGGGTGTGGAGTGGAAGTAGTGGGACCAATCGAGGGGGCGCGGCTTCAGCGGCTGGGTGCCCTCGCCAGCCCGCCGAGGTAGCAGTCCCGGAGGCCCGCCTCGGGGTTCAGGCCCTCGTCGCAGGCGAGGTCGTCCGACCGCTCCCGGCCATGGCCCCCACGGGTTACCACCAGGCGGAAGAAGGCGCCGTCCGGCACCTGTGCGTTCTGCGGGCGGTGCCGCCAGGGTGTCGGACGGCGCTCGACGTGGGGTGCGAATTGGCAGACAGGCGAGCCAGCCTCGGTGGGAGCTTGTCAGTCCAGCCTTAGCTCCACGGCCCGATGACCTTCAACGTTGGTTTCCGGAAGGAGACTTCGACGCCACCGGCTACCGTGACCGTGACGAGTTCGAGCGCGAGTTCGCAGAGCGCTTCGCCCACGATGCTGGCGAGCTGGGCACGGATCTCGGAGGTTTCGTCGGCGAGTATCCGGGAGGGCGAACTGAACTCGAACCGTCCGAGGCCGTAGTGCCCCGCCAGGCGGAAGGTCACGGTTGTCTCGGGCTGGGGAGCCTTGAGCATCTTGGCCAGCGCGGCCCGCTCCTCGGAGGAGCTTGGGCAGCCGCATGGAGCCCCCCGCACCTCGGCCGGCGACAGGAACAGGGCACCGTCGCAGTGGTGGACGAGCCCCTTCGGTCCCCACAACCGCATCTCGGTCGCGACGGAGTTCGCGCCGTCGAGGACAATGCGAACCGCAGGCGAACCGGTCACTACTCCCTGGGCCCAGTCGTCGGCCTGTGTGCCGCCGAGGAGTTGGGAGACTGCCGCAGCAGTCTCCGGGGTGGTGCTGGAGACCCGCCAGTTGGGCAGCGACTCAGGGCGGTTGTCAGTCCGGCGGCCGGTGTGGAAGCGGCCCACGACTGCCTCGTTGGGCGCGCAGACGTCCGGAGCTACCGAGGGGTCAACCCGCTTGCGGGTGCCCTTGTCACCGTCGGACTTCTGGTCATGGAGCGTTGCGAGCGATCCGTCGATCACATGGCTGGAGCGAAGGAGGCTGGTACTGGTCGGTACAGGCCGAGTGGCCGCTGTGGCCTGAAGGGCCTTCAGGTGGATGACTGCAGAGCGGGCGTCCGGCTGGGCAGTGCTGAGGGACAGCTGGGGCATGCGGCTCCTCTTGCGGTGGCCGGCGGGCTGCAACCCGGGCTACCGCATGGCGACGTCATGGATGGGCGGTTGGTGAGTGGGTGGCTCCCGACTGGGAGCGAGAAGGCGGCGATCGGACATCAGTACCGAGATCGCGGGAGCCGGACTGGCCGCGATCTGTCGCGGCGGCACGGCGGAGAAGCTGCGTCGGCGTCCAGAGCAGGTGGCCTGCGGGGCGCGGACGGGCAGCTGGGGACAGACCCGTCAGATGGGTCTGGGGGAGGCGCTGGGGGCGGTCGCGGCGGAGCCCGAGACGAACCGCGCGGTGGTGGCTTGGCAGGATCCGCAGGCTGCGACTGCGTGTTGCTGGGGCGGCATGCGGGTCCCTCCTTGGTGGCTGGCGGGCTGCAACCCTGCACCGTGGTCGATCGTCGTGGATGGGCGTTGCGCGGTTGGTGGCCGCGCGGGGTGTGACGTTAGCTCTGGATCCCGGCCGCGCCAAATGGCTGGTCGGGCTTGTGAGCACGGTAGGAGTGGTCCCGGCCGTTTTCCAAAAAAGATCTTGAGCGGGCCTCGTAAACGGCCGACAGTGTCTCGGGCGACGGCCCCAGCCAGGTCACTCGTCCGTGTGGACCGGCTCGGATGGCATCTTGCCGCCCTTGAGGAACTCCTGGACGAGCGGAGTCGGCGCGTATCTGCGGTACTCGAAGGACAGGCCGATCGCGATCTTGCCGCGCAGCCGCTTGCGGTTGTGGGGAAAGTCCTGGCAGTACTTCTCGGCGGCGGCCAGGGCCTTGGTCGTGAACTCGGCGCCCTGCGCGGCCAGGCGGTAGCCCTGGACCACGTGCTCGGCGAGCTCCTGCATGATCTTCTCTTCGGGCGAGGTCGACGGGCCGAGGAAGTCCTCCAGGGACAGGTCGAAGACCTTGGCGAAGCCGATCGCCTCGTTGAGGTTGATCCGCCTCCGCGGCTCGCCGCTCTCGATGCGCCAGACCGAGGACTGGTTGATCGGATAGCCGGCCTCGGTCATGCGCTTGGCCAACTCGCCGGTGCTCCAGCCGCGTCGCTCGCGCTCCAACCGGACCCGTTCGGCGGCGTTCTCCTCGCTCAAGCCGGCGACAGCGGTCTCGCCCGTCGCACTGCCTCCCGGCTCCTCCTTCACCGGCTCGTCGGAGGAGCCCTCCGCTGCCTTGTCCTGCCTGGGCACTCGATTCACCTCGCATCCATTTCCGAGGCGACTTGCATAACGGCCGCCGGGGTGCCATGATGATGCATGGTGAAAGGCTTGTCAAGCCGAACCGCATCGCGGCTCGGCTTGCTACCTGCCGCCCCGAGAAGGCCGAAGGCCCCCGGTGCTATCAACACCGAGGGCCTGAAAGGTCCAAAACCGCCCATCCACGACGATCGACCACGGTGCAGGGTTGCAGCCCATACGCACCGGGGAAGGACCAACGTGCTCCAGCGTACGGCGTCGCGCCCTTGCGGCGCACCTGCCTCACGCCCATTCGCCCCGAAGGCGGGGTGGTAAGCCATGGCGCGCATCCGCACCATCAAGCCCGAGTACCCCGTCTCGGAGGACCTCGCCTCGGTCTCCCTGACCGCCGAGCGCACGTTCGTCTGCCTGCTCACCCAGGCCGACGACGAGGGACGCCACCGCGACAACGCGGCCGTCCTCAACGGCGCCCTGTGGTCGCTGCGGCCCGAGCACACCGCGCTCGACACCGAAGACGAGCTCCGCCAACTCGCCGAGACCGGCCTCATCTGCCGGTACACCGGCTGCGACGGGCGCCAGTACCTGCACGCCACCAAGTGGCACGAGCACCAGAAGATCTCCCACCCCACCCCTTCGCGCCTGCCCTCCTGCCCCGTCCACGAGCCCGCGGGCTGGTGCGGCAAGTGCAAGGCCAAGGGCAAGGGCTGCGCGCGCCCGGCTCCGGAGAACTTCCGGAGCCTTCCGGAACCGCTCGCGACCCTCGCGGAGACCGTCCCCGCCCAACGGCCCTTCTCCGCCGACCCCGATCCCACCCCCGTAGCAGCCCTGCCGGTGCCCAATGCGGCAGCTCCGAGCAAAAGTGCAGGTCAGACGGCTTCTCCGGAGTCCCTCCGGAGGACTCCGGAGAACGTCGTGCCTGGACCATGGACCTTGGACCATGGATCTACCCCTGAAGGGGGCGGCGGCGCCGCGCCCACCCCGGCACCCTCGTCGGCAGCACCCGACCGGGACGGCCCGGTCCTGGTCGCCGCGCCCACCGGCAAGCCGTCGGTGAACGCGGGCGCCCTGCTGGCCGAGTACGTCGCCACCTGCCCGAAGCCGGTACCGGCCAACGTGCGCGGGCACCTTGGCAAGGTCATCAAGGACCTGCTCGACAGCGGCACCAGCGACGACGACATCCGCGCCGGACTGCAGCTGTACGCGGCGAAGCCGATGAGCCCGAGTGTGCTGCCGAGCATGGTCCACGAGGCGATCAACGCCCAGCCCGCCGGGGCGTCCCGCGCCGGGCAGAGTGCTGCCCGCGCGCCTTACCGGCCCTTCGCCAACCCGGCCGACGCCCGCGACTACTACGAGGGGGACCTGTGACCAGCCTGCCCAACCCCCGCCGCGCGGACGAGCGTCGCGAGCCGCAGCCGGCCTCCGGCGCCGTCCTGCGCCTGGAGCGGATGCTGGCTGCCAAGGGCATCGACCCCGACCGGCCGCTGCCCGACGCCGACCAGCCCTCCACTGCGCTGGAGCTCGCCGACCGCCGCATCCCGCCGCGCTACCGCCTCGCCGAAGCCGACCACCCGGAGGTCACCACCTGGGTCCAGCAGGTCACCCTGGCCTGCCGACCCGGCCCCGGCGGCACCCCGGGCATCGCCCAGGGGCCCTCGCTCCTGATCGCCGGACCCACTGGCTCGGGCAAGACCCACCAGGCGTACGGGGCGATACGCAGCCTGCTGAAGGCCGGTGTGCGTCTGCGCTGGAACAAGCTCACCGCCACCGAGCTGTACGCCTCCCAGCGGCCCCGCCAGGGCGCGGACCTCGAACGGGAAATGCGCGACCTGATGGCCTGCCCGCTGCTGGTCCTCGACGACCTCGGCGCCGCCAAGGCGTCCGAGTGGACCGAGGAGCTGACCCTGCGGCTGGTCGACCACCGGTACGAGCACCTGCTCCCGACGATCTTCACCACCAACCTGGCGCCCGGCGAGGTCAAGAACGCCCTCGGCGACCGCACCGCCTCCCGCCTCGCCGAGATGTGCGAACGCGCCATCCTCACCAGCACCGACCGCCGCAGGCGAACCGCCGCCTGAGGCGCTCAGCGGCTGAACGCCGGAGCAGTTCAGCGCCTGGAGCGCCGCGCCATTCAGCTGCTGAATGGCCGCGGTCGGACGCCAGCCTCCCCACACCTCACCCCACCTCCGCCTCGCCACGCCCGCCCACGGCGAGGCCACCCCTGGAGCACCACCCTTGACCACCATCGCGATACCCCCTGCCCGCACCCCGTCCGCCCGGGCCACGATCTGGGACCGGCTCGCCGTCGCCCTGCTCGGCGTCCTCGGCTTCGTCCTGTCCTACGACGCCCTGCGGCAGATGGCCGCCGCGACCCACGTGCGCGGCCCGCTCACCTACCTCTTCCCGATCATCATCGACGGCTTCATCGCCTACGGCGTCCGAGCCCTGCTCGTCCTGCGCGACGCCCGCTGGCCCGCCCGCGCCTACGCCTGGACCCTCTTCGCCGGAGCAACCGCCACCAGCGTCTGGGCCAACGCCCTGCACGCCATCCGCCTCAACGAACTGCCCACCACCGGCAGCGGGCTGAAGCTCACCGACACCGTCGTCGGCATCCTGTCCACCCTCGCCCCGCTCGCCCTCGGCGGCGCCGTCCACCTCTACATCCTCATCGCCCGCCACGGCCACGACACCGCAACCGCTTCCGCTCTCGCCGAGCAGAACGCCCCTCCGCGCACCGAGACTTCTGCCGACCCGGTGACCGCCGACCCTGAACCGGAGCTCCGGCCGGAACGAGCGAAGGACCGCAGCGACGAGAACGCGCTCCTGACGCTCATGTCCGCCGCCGGACTTCTGCCCGCCGAGTGGCGCGACGCGCTGCCCGACCCCGAACCGGCAGAAGCCGACGACCGACCGGCCGATGAACCGGACACCCCGGCCGAAGGCGCCGCCGGGGCGGGGAACAAGCCGATCGGGCGTCCACCGGGCGCGCCGATGGAGCGGCTGCTGGAGGTGGGCCGCGCGGCGGTCGCCGCCGAGGGCCGTCTCACCCGCGCGATCGTCGAACAGGCCGTGCGCGACGCCGGCCTTCCGCTTGGCAGTACCCGCCTCACCGAGCTGATGCGAAAGCTCCGCGAGGAGCAAGCCGACGAACAGAACCCTCCGCACCCCGAGACCGACTGACCGGCCCCGGTGTCCGGCTGACCGGCCCGGTCGGTCAGCCGGACACCGACTTCTGCCGACCCACCGCCGCACTCGGCAGAAGGCCACCACCCGCCCGGTCACTGCACCCGGCCGGACTCGACTCGCACCGCAGACACCACTCCCATGTGGCGTTCGGCCCCGGGAAGGCCGCGCCTGACACGTCGCCCATACCTGCGAATTCCGGCACGGCCAAACCGGCAACCACCCGGACACTGCCCACCCACACACCCACCAGCCCGAATCGCCAGCCGCCACCGAGGAACGACACGCGTGAACACCGTCCGACGAACCCTGCACAGCCTGCTCGGGAAGCCAGTAAGCTCCCAGGACCGCAACGGAGTTGACCACCTCCACGACAACAGCGGAGCAAGCGAGTGCGTCCGGCCCCCTTATCGGGGCCCGGACGCGGACGCCCGCGCCCAGGAGGGCGTGGGCGGGGTGGTGTTGCCGAGCGCGAGGGCGCGTGTAGTGAGACCCCTTGAGTACCTTAAAGGTGCGGCCCCCCCGAAGAAGCCCCCCC